>JANNKN010000345.1:0-3284 GCA_031396315.1 Deltaproteobacteria bacterium | reverse complement strand
CGTGCATGCTCGGCTCGATTCCGAAGAACAGCAGCGTCTCGACGGGGTGGCGCTGTGAATCGCGCGCGCGATCGGCTTCGGCGCGTGCGGGTGAGGCGACCGCGGCGCGCAGCGCGTCTTCGGTGGTGCCCGAGAGCGCGGGCGTAGCGAGAGCGGCGGCGACGAGCGACAGCGCGGCTGCGAGTGCGGCGTACGTGCGGGCGGTTTTCATGAGGGCTCCATTAGGTTGGGCGCGTTTCGCGGAGACAGCGATCGATGCGCGCGAGCACGGCGGCGCGGCCGAGCACGGCGAGCGTTTCGCCGAGCGGCGGGCTCGCGGCAGTACCTGTTAGGGCGACGCGCAGCGGCTGCGCGACCTTGCCCATGCCGACGCCGCTCGCTTCGCAGAACTGCGCGACGGCCGCCTCGATCTCCGTGGGCTCGAAGGGCGCGAGCTTCTCGATCGTCGCGCGCACGCTCGTGAGGATCGTGAACCCACTCGGCTCGCCCTTCGCCAGCCACTTCGCGACGGCCTTCTCGTCGTACGAAAATGCGTCGTCCGCGACGAGCGCGAAGCGGCCTGGGCCCGCGGGCGCAGTCGCCGCCGCGAGCGTCGCGCAGCGCGATTTCATCGATGCCGCGAATACCCGCGCGCGCGCCGGATCCGCGAGTACGCGTTCGGGCTCCGCGCCGCTCGCCGCAACCCCGCTCCGATAGCGCTCGCACCAGCTGCGCCAGCGCTCCAGCCACTCCGCATCCGCGAGGGCCGCAAGCGCCTCCTGCGAGAACGCCAGCAGCTTCGCGCGATCGAACTTCGCGTTGCCGCGCCCGATGCGCTCGAGCGCGAACTTCTGCGCGAGGTCGGCCATCGAGAATTGCTCGCGGTCGCGGCCGTCCGCGAGCTTCTCGCCCGGGTTCCAACCGAGCAGCGCGAGATAGTTATTGACGGTCTCGGGCAGATAGCCCGCGTGCCGGAAGTCTTCGACCGTAACGCTCGGGAGATCGAGGGCCAACACGCGCTCGAGCGCGTCGAGCTCGCTCGTCTCGAGCTGCGATTTCGGGTTGCCGAGCCATCCAGCGAGACGCTTCGCGTCGATCGCGGCATCGGCGCGCGCGTGCAGCCCCGCGTCGGCGGCGAACGCTTGCTGCGCGAGAGTGCGCGCCGCCTTGTCTTTGTCGCGCTTGCTCATCTTCGAGCCGTCGGCGTTCTGGATCGAAGGCACGTGCGCGTAGATCGGCGTGCGAACTCCGAGCGCGCGCTGCAGTGCGATGTGCTTCGGCGTGTTGTTGAGGTGCTCGGGCCCCCGCAGGACGTGGGTCACGCCCATCGCCTCGTCGTCGACGACCACCGCCAAGTGATAAGTCGGGAAGCCGTCGCGCTTGCGCAGCACGAAGTCGTCGATCTGCTCGGGGCCGAAGGCGATGTCGCCGAGTACCTGATCGTGCACGACGATCGTCTCGTTGGGGGCGCGCAGTCGCACGACATGCGGCTCGCGCTGCATGCGCGCGAGTGCCGCGCTGCGGTCCCAGCCCGCGGCACGCACGTAGCGGAAGGCGCGCTTCTCCGCGCTCGCCGCCTTGCGCAACGCGTCGAGCTCTTCGGGCGTGTCGAAGGCGGGGTACGCGAGATCTGTCGCGACGAGCTGCGCGATCGCCGCGTCGTAACGGGCAAGCCGCTCGCTCTGAAAGAACGGACCGACGCCGCGTGGGTCGCCGCCGACTCCGGCGTGTACAGGACCCTCTTGCCAGTGGATGCCGAGCCACGCGAGATCGTCGAGGATGCCGCGCACGGCCTCCTGCGAGTTGCGCGCCTGGTCGGTGTCCTCGATCCGTAGCAAGAAGTGCCCACCGAGCTTTTGCGCGAGCGCCCAGTTGAAGAGCGCGGTGCGCGCGCCGCCGACGTGCAGGTGGCCGGTGGGCGAGGGCGCGAAGCGCGTGACGACGAGCTCGGTCATCGCTGCGCGCGCGTCACTTCAGCACGATGCGCACGACGCCCTTGACGTTGGCGCACGCGGTCGGTGCGCCGGGAACGCCTTCGGGAATCAGCAGCCGATACGGTCCGCCTTGCTTCGCGTCGAGCGGTGCGCCGTCGATCGTGTGCACGAGCAAGCCCTCACGCAGCGCCGCGAGCGGCACCGGCTCGCTCGCGAAGCCGTCCGCCGCGCACACCACGGCGGCGCCGTCAGCCGGCACCTTGTGCGCGTCGAACAGCGCGGCGATTCGAGCAGCCCCACCCGTGCGCTTCGGCACGAGCACGGAGACGTCCGCCACGCCGTCAGGCAGTCCTAATAGTTCTTCCCGCTCGATGAAGCGCGTGCGCCCACCCGGAAACACGAGCTCGACGCGCGTCGCGCGCGCCGCTCGCTCGCTGTCGTTCAGCACCGCCCCCGAGAGCCAGTTCGCGATGCGCTCGAACGATTCCTCGCTGCCGGCTTCGAGGATCACATCGAGGCGGCTGTCGCGCCGGAAGGGGCTGCGCTCTTCGTGCATCTGGCCGCCCGCGACCTCGACGAGAAGCACGCCTTGGTCCGTCCGGAAGATGCCCTTCCAGCGCGCGAGGTTTGCGCCGGCGAGGCCCTCGCTCGCGCGCAGCGCCGCACGCGAGACGCGTTCGCGCGAGAACACGGTGTCGGGCGACCAGCGGAACGAGCGCACGGTGTGCGCGGCGGTGGAGGCGTGCGCGTGCTTGCCATGCGCGTGCTCGCGATCGACCGCGCTCGCAGCGCCCTCGACCGCGCGCGGCAGGCGGGCGCCTTCGTTCGCGGGCCACTCGAAGGCTTCGGGCGGGAGCTTCCCGCGCGTCGTCTTGTGCACCGAGAGCGGGCGCGGCCAGAGCGAATCCACGAGCGCATCGAAGCGCGCGAGCGCTTCGGGCCGCGCGAGGTCGGTGCGGTTCGCGACCAGCACGTCCGCGATGCCGGCCTGCAGCGCGATCAGCTCGGCCTCGTCATCCGATTTCGTGCCGAGGCGCGCAGGATCCACCAGCACGATCAGCGGCCCGAGCGCGAGCGCGTCCTTGTGCGGCGAGCGGCGGATCGTGTCGACGATGTCCTGAGGCCGCGCGAGGCCGGTCGGCTCGATGATCAACCGGTCGGGCTTCTCCGCGACCACCGCTCCCAGCGCGTCGATGAACCCTTCGGGCGCCGTGCAGCACACGCAGCCGCCCGGGATGTTGCGGATCGCGAACGAGCGCTCACCCGAGAGCACGGCCTCGTCGAGGCCCGCCTCGCCGAAGTCGTTGACGATGACCGCGACTTTTTCGTTCGTGCGCGAGGCGAGCTGATGGCGGATCGCGCTGGTCTTCC
>JANNKN010000308.1:0-9033 GCA_031396315.1 Deltaproteobacteria bacterium | reverse complement strand
GGGCCCGCTGGTCTGGGTGTGCTGGAGGTCGGACTCGATTCCCGCGCGCTCCAGATCGTGGCGACGCTGTCGCTGACGTTGATCCTGTTTACCGATGCGCTTGCGCTGAATCTGCGGGATGCGCGCGCTCACCGCTCGCTCGCCTTGCTCGCGCTCGGGCCGGGAACTCTGCTGTCCGCACTGGCGTTCGGCGTGGCCGCTTGGGCGCTACTCGGACTCTCCCCCTCCGCTGCCGCGATCCTCGGCGCCGCGCTGGCGTCGACGGACCCGGTGCTCCTGAAGGGACTCTTGCGCCGACCGGAGTTGCCCGCCGCGGCGCGCGACGCGCTGCGCATCGAGAGCGGGCTGAACGATGTCGTGCTGCTTCCGATCGTGCTGGTGTCGCTCGCGCTGCTCAGCGGCGAGACGTTGGCGCCGGCGCACTGGGGGCGGCTTGGCCTCGATCTGTTCCTGCTCGGTCCCGGCGCCGGTGTGCTCGTGGGCGTGTTCGGCGTCGCCACGCTCGACCTCGTGCGGCGGCGTCTCGGTGTGCGGCGCGACTACGAATCGCTCTACTCGCTCGGCCTCGCGTTCGCCGCCTACGCCGCCGCCGAGTCGGTGCACGGCAGCGGCTTCCTCGCCGCGTTCGCCGCGGGCCTCACGATCGCGTTCTTCGACGTCGAGCTGTGCGACTGCTTCCGCGAATACGGCGAGACCACCGCCGAGCTCGCCCTTCTCCTCACGTTCGTGCTGCTTGGGAGCTCGCTGATGTGGAACGGCGTCGCGGCCGCGGATGGCCACGCGCTCGCGTTCGTCGCCATCGTGCTCCTCGGGCGCCCACTGATCTATCTCGCCGCGTTCCTGCCGACGCGCGTCGAGCGCCCGACACGCTTGCTCGTCGCGTGGTTCGGCCCGCGCGGCCTCTCGTCGCTGCTCCTCGCGTTGCTGCCGGTGTTCGCAGGCGCGAGCGAGGGGCCTGCGATCTTCCGCGCGGCATGCCTCGTGGTCGTTGTCTCCATCGTCGTGCACGGCGCGACGCTGATGTGGATGGGCCGCGGGCGCGGTGGCAACGAGCCTGCGCCGGCTCGCGGCCGCGCCGCCGATGCTCCGCCCGAGCCGGGAAGCGCGCACGCCGAGCTCATTACGGTCCCGGAGGTGCAGGCGCTGCGCGCCGCCGGCGCGCCGCTCGTGCCCGTCGACGTGCGCAAGGCGGACGCACGCGCGGAGAGCAGCGTGCAGGCCGTTGGCTCGCGCCGACTCTCGCCCGACGGAGCTGCGACCGATGCGCGCGTGCTCGGACTTCCGTCCGACGCGTGGCTCGTCCTCTACTGCACGTGACTGAACGAAGCCACGAGTGCCCGGGCGGCACGCGAGCTTCGATCGAGGGGATGGCCGCGGGCACGCGCGCTCGTCGGCGGGTTCGATGCGTGGCAACGCGGGGGGCTGCCGGTCGAGCCGATGGCTGACGCTGCGAGCAACTGAGCTCGCGCTAGCAGAGTCTCGTCGCGCTGCGGCGCTACACGCGCTCGAGGAGCGCGGCCGTTGCCATGCCGCCAGCGGTGCAGACGCCAACGACTGCGCGCCGCGCACGGCGACGACCCAGCTCGAGCAGCGTCGAGCCGAGGTAGCGAATGCCCGACATGCCGTAAGGATGCCCGAGCGGCACGGCTCCTCCGTTCACGTTCGTGATCTCCCACGGCGTGCCGAGCTGCGCCTGGTTGTAGAGCGTGGTCACCGCATACGCCTCGTGCAGCTCCCACAGATCGACGTCCGCGGGCGCGAGTTGGTGGTGCTTCACGAGCTTCCGGATCGCGGGCGCGATCGCGATGCTCATCTCCTCCGGCGGGACCGCCGCGAGCTGCATTCCGCGGAAGAGGCCGAGGATCGGGAGGCCACGCCGCACAGCGAGATCGGCGTCGGCGAGCACGACGGCCGCGGCGCCGTCGGAGAGTTGCGAGGCGTTGCCCGCAGTCGTAGTGCCGCCCGGAAAGACCGGCGGGAGCGCCGCGAGCCGCTCCAGCGTCGTGTCGGGCCGCGGGCCCTCGTCGCGGTCGAGCGTGACCGCCACTTCGCGCGTTTCCTTCGACGCCGTGTCGGTGACTTTCATGGTCGTCGTGATCGGTGTGATCTCTTCCGCGAACTTGCCCGCCGCAGCTGCGGCCGCGACGCGGAGTTGGCTCTGCACGACGTAGGCGTCCTGCGCCTCGCGCGAGATGCCGTACTTCTTGGCGACGTAGTCAGCGGTCTGGTTCATGGTCCACCACACCGCCGGCATGCGCTGCTGAAGCGGCGCGTAGAAGAATCCGTTCAGGTTCATGTGGAACTGCACGAGGCTGATGCTCTCGACACCGGCCGCGATCGCGATCGCTGCCTCGCCTGCCGCGATGCGGTTCGCGACGATCGACGCCGCGCTCAGTCCCGAGCCGCAGTAGCGGTGGATCGTCATGCCCGGCACGGCGTCGCCGAGGCCCGCTTCGAGCGCGGCCGTGCGCGCGATGTTATGGCCGGTGGCGCCCTCCGGAAGACCGCAGCCGACGACGACATCCTCGACTTCGCCGCCTTCGATGCGCGCGCGCTTCACGGCCTCCCGTAACACGTGCGCCGTCAGCGGGATCCCGTGCGTCTGATTGAGTGCGCCGCGCACGGCGCGCGCGATGCCGGTCCGGCAGTAGGCGACGACAGCGACCTCTCTCACGAGCTCCTCCTCAGCCGCGCTTTTCCGCGGCGCGACGGTGCGCGACCACCTTCACGACGAGCGTCTGAACGACGTCGCCCTTCTGATTGAGCGTTCGGCTGCTCACCGTCACGAGCCCGCGATCGGGGCGCGAGCGAGAGGGCGCGATCGCGACCACCTCGCTCTCCACCCGGAGGATGTCGCCGGGCCGCGTCGGGTGCGGCCACGCGATCTCCCCGCCGGCGCCGATGATTCCGCCGGCGATGGGCAGGCCGCCCTCCACCTGAAGCCGCATCGTGATCGCCGCGGTGTGCCAGCCACTCGCGGCGAGACCGCCGAACAGTGACTGCCGCGCTGCGGCCTCGTCGAGATGGAACGGCTGCGGGTCGAACTGCGCTGCGAAGGCGCGGATCTGCGCCTCGTCCAGCGCATGTGTGCCGCTCGCGAAGCGCTGGCCCACGGCGAGATCCTCGAGGAAGAGGCGCCGAGAGCCTTCGCTCCGACCCATTGGAGAGGCCGAGTGCTCCGCGCCTTCCGGTCTCTGCGACTCACTCATCGGAAAGCCGCCTTGTCGTGGCGCGGGTGATGGATGGCGGAATCTCAACCGCGCCGCAGCCGGCTTCCCATTGGACGAAGGTGTCGGGTGAGCGAGTGGCGTGCGCGACACGAGAATGTCGTGGACCCGCGCCCGGCGAATGCGACATCCTGGTACTCGCCCGGGTAGGAGAGAGATCCGCTGTGGCGAGAGAATCGAACCGCTCCATCGACGACCTTCCCGCGTTGGTATGGACCGCCACGCGGAGTGGGCTCGTCGACTTCGTCAATCGCCGCTGGTGCGAGTACACCGGCGTCGACGCCCAAGACGCGCGCGGACTGAGGTGGCAAGCCTCGATCCATTCGGACGACCTCCAAGGCCTCGTCGACAGCTGGCGATCCGCTGCCGAAATCGGCGAAGCGGACGCACGCGTGCGCCGCTTCGACGGCGTGTTTCGCTGGTTCCACTTCCGCGCGTCTCTGCGCTCGGGCGGTACGAACGAGCTCTATGGAGTGGCGGTCGACGTCGATGTGGCGAAGCGGGGGGACGAGGCTCCGGAGGCGCACTGGTGGCTCTCGCCGACGACGCGAGAGATCCACTTCCGCTCGGTCGCGGACAGCATTCCAGCACTCGCCGCCCTGTTGACGCCGGCGGGCGAGACCGTGCTCGTCAACCAGCAGACCCTCGACTACTTCGGCATGACGCTCGCGCAGCTCCGCGCCGCTCCGATCGACGACACCATGCATCCCGACGACCATCTGCGGGTCATCTCAGCGACCCAAGGAGAGACGGCGGAGCGCGGCCTTCCCTACGACTTCGAGGTCCGCTTGCGCCGCGCGGACGGCATCTACCGGTGGTTCCAAGCCCGGGGCTTCCCGCTTCGGAGTTCGGACGGACGGATCGTCCTCTGGTACCTCTTGCAAACGGACATCGAAGAACGCAAGCGCGCCGAGGCGCTGCTGGCCGGTGAGAAGCTTCTGCTCGAGCGGGTCGCACGCGGCGAACCTCTCTCCGTCGTGCTCGACGCTCTGTGCCGCCTCCTCGAAGCCGCGTCCGCCGGCACGCGCTGCTGTCTCGCGCTCGTCGATCGAAGTTCGGGCCGCCTCGAGCTGACGGCGGCCCCGGGCCTCCCGGCGCGCTTCGTCGCGGGCGTGTACGACCTGCCGATGCGCAGCGACGCCAGCCCGTGCGCACTGGCGACGTGCGCGAACCAGCAAGTGATCGCCACCGACATCGCGGGCGACGAGCGCTGGGAGAAGTCCGGCTTTCGCGCACTCGCCTCTGCGTTCGCGCTGCGCTCCTGCTGGTCGACTCCGCTCCACGGGACGAACGGGGCGGTGTTAGGGAGCCTCGCGATGTATCACGCAGAACCGAGAGCGCCGGCGCCGGCCGAGCACGGCTTGATCGAACGCTTCGCGGACCTCGCGAGCATCGTCGTCGAGCGCGCGCAGACCGAGGACGCCCTCAAGCGCAGCGAAGCGTTCCTCAGTGAGACACAGCGGCTCAGCGCGACGGGCGGCTTCTCGTGGCGGGTGGAGAGCAACGAGATCCGGTGGTCGGAGGAGCTCTATCGGATCTTCGAGGTCGATCGCTCGCTACCGCTGAGCCCCGAGGTGACCGACAGCCGCGTCCACCCGGAAGATCTCCCGCTGCTCTACGAGAAGGTCAATCGCGCGCGCGACGACGGCCAAGATTTCGAGCACGAGTATCGGCTGCTCATGCCGGACCACTCGATCAAGCACATGCACACCGTCTTTCACAGGACGCGGGACGCCCGCGGAGGCCTCGAGTACGTCGGCGCGATCCAGGACGTTACGCAGCGACGCCGTTCGGGCGAGGCGCTCACCAAGGCGCGATCCGAGCTCGCCCATGTCGCCCGAGTCACGAGCCTCGGAGCCTTGACGGCTTCGATTGCGCACGAGGTGAACCAGCCGCTGTCGGGCATCCTCACCAATGCCAACACCTGCCTGCGAATGCTGGCCGCCGAGCCAACCAATCTGGAAGGCGCCCGCGAGACCGCGCGCCGCACGATCCGGGACGCGACGCGCGCGAGCGAGGTCATTTCGCGGCTGCGGGCGCTCTTCAGCAAGAAGGAAGGAACGAGCGAGCTGCTCGACCTGAACGAGATCGCGCGCGAGGTGATCGCGCTTTCGCTGAGTGAGCTCCAGCGGGCGCGAGTCGTCCTGCAGCCGCAGCTCTCCGACGCGCTTCCGCTTGTCGCTGGCGACCGCGTGCAGCTCCAGCAGGTCGTGCTGAACTTGTTGCTGAACGCGTCAGAGGCGATGAGCCGTGTCGAGAATCGCCCGCGCCAGCTGCTCGTGTCGACGAGGCGAGCTGACGACGACCGCGTACTCCTCGCGGTGCGCGACTCTGGCCCCGGCTTCGATCGCGAGGCGGCGGACAGACTCTTCGACGCCTTCTACACGACGAAGCCCGACGGCATGGGAATCGGGCTGTCGGTCAGCCGCTCGATCATCGAGAGTCACCACGGCCGATTGTGGGCGGAGCCAAACGACGGGCTCGGAGCCACGTTCGCGTTCTCGCTGCCGTGCGTGTCGACTTCCGCCGCGGAGCGAGGGACGACGCGCTCGTGAACATGGGCCGCCGGCGTGCGATCGATCAGGAGACTCAGCAGCTCGGGCCGGCTGTAGTGCCCCCGCGAATCCATCAGCTGCTTGCGCTTGTCGATGAGGGTCAAGTCCATGTCGGCGACGACCACGCCCTCGCCGGAGCGCAAGGGGTTTCCTAACAACGAGCCATCGGGACCGACGATCGCGGTGAAGCAACCCCCGGCGATCGGGCCGATGTTCGCGCCCGTGTCCTTGGCGATCTGCGCCTGTTGGTCGGCGTCGAGCCAGGCCGTTGCGCAGACTACGAAGCACGCGGACTCGAGCGCGTGCTGGCGGATGTTGACCTGCGTCTGCTCGGCGAACAGATCGCCGAAGATGGAGCCCGGATACATCGCGGCGTGAATCTGCTCGCCGTCGGCCATCATCGCGAACCGCGCGAGCGGGTTGTAGTGCTCCCAACAAGCGAGCTGGCCGATGCGGCCGACGCTGCTGTCGACCGCGCGCAACCCGGAACCGTCCCCTTGCCCCCAGATCATGCGCTCGTGATGGGTCGGCGTCGTCTTGCGGCGCCGCTGGAGCAAGGTTCCGTCCGCGTCGAACAGCAGCTGGGTGTTGTACAGCGTCCCTCCAGCTCGCTCGTTGACGCCGATCGAGACGACGACACCGCCCTGCTTGCAAGCCTCACCGATCGCCCTCGTGGCGGGCGACGGCACCATCACCGCCTGGTCGAGAAGCTTCTGGTGCTCTCGCCCGGTGATGAGTTGGTGTGGCGACTGAATGAACGAGAAGTAGGGGTAGTAGGGAACCACGGTCTCCGGGAACACCGCGAACTGCACACCCTGTTGCGAGAGCTCGTGGATCTTGCGCGCGACCTTCTCGACCGTCCCCTCGCGGCTGTAAAGCACGGGACTCAGCTGCACGGCGGCGGCTCTCACGACTCTCATCTCGATCTCCCTCGGCATGAGCGACGAGCGTCGTACGTCGCGGTCGCGCGGTCGATGACACCTTCGTATGAGTCGCGAGGGACTCTCGTGCCAGCACCCAGGGCGAGCGATCGCCGGCCGATACCAACGTCTAATCGCTCTGGCCATCGGCTTCTGGTTGCATGACGTCGCGCGCGCCCGCTTGGTCGAGCCCGCGCTCCAACCCATCGCGAGAGGAGTCTCTCATGAGTCTGAGATCCGTCGGAACGAAGTTCGTAGAGCTCTGCGGCCAAGGGAAGAACTTCGACGTGATGCGTACGATGTACGCCCCATCGATCGTGTCCGTCGAAGCCGACGGCGCGGAGACCGCGGGGCAGGCGTCGGTCATCCGCAAGTCCGAGATCTGGCAAGCCAACAATCCGATCCACGGCGCGCAGGTGCGCGGCCCGTTCTTCAGTGGGCCGGACCAGTTCGCGGTCCACTTCACCGTCGAAGTCACACCGAAGGCGACGGGCCTTCCCGCCACGCTCGAGGAAGTGGGCATCTACACCGTGGGCAACGACCAGATCACGCGCGAGCAGTTCTTCAACGAAGGTGAGGGCTGGCCCAGCAGCGCCGCCGCCGAGTCGGCGCCGAGGCGCTGACTCTACGTGGCGTGGAGAATCCAACTCGCGGGCCGCTGAATCGCATCCACCAGCGCCCACTGCTCGGGGAAGGTCGATCGCGACAAGGTGCTCAAGCAGGGCGTCGAGATCGAGAGCGTCTATCAGACGCTCCAATCCGACCTGGCGGGTGTACGTCCAGGCGGAGGGCGAGTTCCGAACACGACCAGAACCCGTCGGAAGCTTTCGCGTGCTGACCGACGCGGGCGAGGACGTCCCGCTCTCGTCGGTCGTGCAGATGGAGCGGACCTCCGGCCTCGAGTTCACCGTTCGTTTCAACCAGCACCGGGCCGCGCAGCTAAACGCGAGTGCGGCGCCTGGATCCAGCTCAGCGCAGGTGATGGAAGCGCTCGAGAAAAGGCCGCGCTGGAAGGCGTGAGCGCGGGAGCCATCTTCGCGCTCTCGCTGTTCGTCGTCTTCCTGATCCTGGCGGCACAATACGAGAGCTGGTCCCTCCCGTTCAGCGTGTCGCTCGGAGTCCCGATCGCGGTCCTCGGCGCCTTCCTCGCGATCTGGGGGCGCGGCCTCGAGAAGAACGTGTTCGCGCAGGTCGGCTTGATCACGCTGATCGGTCTCGCCCGCGAAGAAGGCCTTCGCGAAGCGTGAGCGCGAACGCGGGGCGACTCCAGCCGAGGCGGCACTCGCCGGCGCGCGTCTCCGTCTGCGCCCGATCCTAATGACAGCCTTCGCGTTCATCCTCGGCGTGCTGCCGCTCGCGCTCTCGTCTGGAGCCGGCGCGGAGGCGCGCAAGCTGATCGGAACCACCGTGATCGGCGGCATGCTCGCGGCCTCGGCGATCGCGATCTTCCTGATCCCAGCATCGTTCTACGTCGTCGAGCGGATCGCGCACCGCTACGCGCGCGAGTGAGCGGCCCGCTCCGCCGGCACCCGCGGCGAAGCGCGCCCTTGTCCGGCTTACCTCTTCTGGTAGGTCGTGAACACGAAATCTTTCGCCTTGGCGATCGTGTGACATGTGGCTCCGCACGTCGCGCCCGTTCCGCCGGGCGTGAATTCGTCGGACGCCTCGTCGTAGTTGAAGAGGCCATATCCCCAGCCGCCACTGTCAGGGAATCGCTGGCCGTCCTTGAGCATGAACGCGACGTCCTTCAGCCCGGCCGGAATCGACACGTCGAACGGTGCCTCCGCGCTCTTCATCGCGAAGTACTGGACCTTCGCGGCCTTCGCGCCGTCGGGGAACGGCTTCCCGTTGGCGGGAACGCCAGACGCGTAGGCTTCGATCATCGCGGGATTGGCGAGAATCACATTGAGCGTTTCCTTGCCGCCCATCGCCCCCTCTCCTGACGGATGACTGACGGACACGACCTGCCAGGCTTCGTATCCCCTGAACTCCGAGAGCGCGAGCCCATCCGGGACCTGCACGGCGAATTTGTCCTGCGCGATGACGGCCGTAGCGGCCAGCGCGGCGAGGCCCAAGCTCGCGGTCACGATTGCAGCGGTGCGTTGCCTCTTCATCTCAACTCTCCTTGATGCTTCGCCGGTGTTCGTCATGTGTTGGCTTCGCGCCCGACAGGGCGCTACTGAATCAGGAGCAGCTTGTGCTTGCGCATCAAGGGGAAGAGCACACTTTGACCATTTATTTCACACCCGGCCATGCCGCCAACCATGTCTGCCTGGTGCTGGCCGAAGATGGCCTGCTTTTCTCCGGCGACCATGTCCTGAACGGCAGCAC
>JANNKN010000306.1:0-7022 GCA_031396315.1 Deltaproteobacteria bacterium | reverse complement strand
ACTTTCCACCAGCGTGCAGGCGTGTGAGCACGATCTCGGCGGCCGGGCGCTTCTCGACCGGGTGCTCGTCGACGGGGATACCGCGCCCATCGTCGATCACCGTCACCGAGGCGTCGTCGTGAATCGCGACGGAGATCTCGCGGCAGAAGCCCGCCAGCGCCTCGTCGATCGAGTTGTCGACGACTTCGTAGACGAGGTGATGGAGGCCCTCGGGACCGGTGGTCCCGATGTACATGGCAGGCCGCTTGCGGACGGGCTCGAGGCCTTCGAGGACCTCGATTGAACTGGCGTCGTAGCTCACTTGGAACCATTCGCGCGGCGGCCTGAGAAGGCACCACGGCAGAGTGTTTCGACGCGCGGGGGGAATGGGCGACGAAGCGCTCGCAGACTACCCGACCAAGTACACCGGCAAAAGGGGGAAACCGAAGACAACTGCCGACGAACACTCAGTTTTCGGCCGCGCCACCGACGCGAGAATCCGGCCCGTTAGAGCCGCATCGGCATGACGACGGCCAGCGTGTCCGGATCATCCGACGGATGGATCTCGACGGGCTTGTCGCCGTCGCGGAACGCCAACTGGATCTCCTTCGCTCCGATCGCACCGAGGCAGTCGAGGAGGTACTTCGCGTTGAAGCCGATCGTGGTCGCCTCGCCGGCGAAATCCACGTCGATTTCCTCCTGCGCGTCGCCCATGTCGGGGTTGCTCGACGAGATCAGAATCTTGCCCTCACCGATCTCGAGCTTGATCGCGCGACTGCGCTCCGCAGAAAGCAGGGCGACGCGCCGAAGTGCACGCACGAACGGCCCAGACTCGATCGTGAGCTTACGATCCGAGGATTTCGGAATCACCTGCTTGTAATTAGGGAATTCGCCCTCGATCAGGCGCATTACGAGCGTGACGTCGCCCTTTCGCGCGAGCCCACTATTGCCTTCGAAACCGAGCTCGATCTCGTCGGCATCTTCTTCATCCACGAGCCGTTTGAGCTCGGTGAGGCCCTTGCGCGGAATGATCACTCCACTCGCGAGGCCGCTCGCCTGTGCGCCGATCGTCCGATCGATCAGGGCGAGCCGATGGCCATCGGTCGCGACCATGCGCAGTTTTCCCTCGGTGGGAACGACCTCGAAGTACACGCCGTTCAGGTTGTACCGCGTCTCATCCAGTGAAGCCGCGTACATCGTGCGTTCGATCATCTGGCTGAGAACTGCGGCTTGGAGGCGCACCATCTGTCCGGGTGAGAACTCCGGCAGCGTCGGATATTCCTCCGCTGCGGCTCCGGCGAGATTGAAGCGTGAGCGACCACAGCGCAGTTCGATGTACGACTGGGCGCTGGCGTCGAGTTGAATCGGTTCGTCGGGAAGCTCGCGTACGATGTCGTAGAGCTTGCGCGCGGAGACCGTAATGGCTCCCGGCTTCGTTACACGCGCCGCGTGCGAACCTCTCACGCCGACTTCGAGATCAGTCGCCGCAAGTTCGAGGCGCCCGTCGTCGCCCTTACCTGTCGCAGTGAGCAGAACGTTCGCGAGAATCGGCATCGAGTTGCGCTTCTCGACGATGGCTTGGATCCGGCCGAGACCGCGCTGGAGATCACTTTTGTCGACAGAGAGCTTCATCTCTTCCCTCTAGTCAAATTATTTCTTGGAGATGAAGTAGGAGCCCCCGACAAGCCGACAAAAGCCGTCCATCGATCGGAACTCGAAGGGATTTCTCCGCTCGCGTCGAACCCGATCTCCGTCGGAGAATCGAACCCCCTCACCACTTGCCGATTCTACCACCAGAACGTGTCGGTGGCGTCCATGAAAGACGGGCTCGATCGCCTTGACACCGCGGAGAGCAGGCCGGTAGCCTCACCCGCCTGTTTCCGCGGATCCCCAGCCGCGCAGGAAGATCTTCATGAAGCGTACTTTTCAGCCGAGCCGCATTCGCCGAAAGCGAACTCACGGCTTCCGTTCCCGCATGAGCACGAAGGCCGGGCGCCTCGTCTTGAAGCGCCGGCGCGCAAAGGGCCGCAAGCGCCTCGTGCCGACGATCAGCTCGAAGTAGGTCTGCGCGCCGCCTTCAGGTTCGAGGCCTGCTTGAGTTCGGAGCCCACGCACGACGTGAGTGGATCGCAGCGCTTTCGCGTGGAGGATCGCGTTCGAGCGAGCCGCGACTATCAGCGCTCGCGCGCCGGCGGCAAGCGAGTCTCATCTCGACCATTTACGATCGAGATCACGCGCACTGTCGGGCGGGTGCGCCTGGGCCTCGTCGTGAGCCGTCGTGTGGGTGATGCGGTCACGCGGAATCGCGTGAAGCGCTTGGCGCGCGAGTGGTTTCGGCGCAGCCGAGCGCAACTGCCCGAGCACGTGGATTTCGTCGTGATCGCCCGCGCGCCCGCGTCGGAGCTCGACGCGGGGCGTACCTGGGCAGCACTCTCGGCGCTGGCAGCGCGGTGCCCGAGATGAGCGCCTCGAGTCTTGTCGGCGCCATCCTCATCGCTTGTATCCGGGCGTACCAGCTCGTGTTTTCTCCCCTCTTCCCACAATCCTGTCGGTTCGAGCCGAGCTGTTCGCAGTACGGGATTGGCGCGATCACGGAGCACGGCCCGGTTCGCGGCAGCTGGCTCGCAGTCCGGCGAATCGCACGCTGCCATCCCTTCCACCCCGGCGGTTACGACGCAGTCCCGCGGGGAGGGACGCATGGATCGTAACACCCTCGTCGCATTGGCGCTGACCGCGCTGCTCTACTTCGGCTGGCAGTACTCACTCGATCTCCGATTCCCGAACCGGCATGACCCGCCGACGCCCTCGGTGCCCGCAGAGCAGGCGGCGCCTACACCCGCTAGCTCTCCGCTCGCGGGCGAGCCGCTGCAAGTGGCCGCGCCTTCACCGACTACGTCGACTCCGCCCGTGCTCGAGAAGCAAGTCGTCGTAGAGCGCCCGCTCTACCGCGCGACGTTCACGAGCCAAGGAGGCGCACTTCGCGAATGGACGCTTCGCGGCTATGACGATGCGTCGCTGCCGGGCCGTCCCCCCGTTGCGATGACCACGAACCCGGAACAACTCTCGTTCGCGACGCCGTTCCTGGAGCTCGGGCACGGCGACCTGTCGAACTTGCCGTACGCCATCGCCCGGCCGAGTGAGGACCTCCTCGAATTCACGGCCGAGATCGGCACGGTGCAGATTCGGAAGACGTATCGCTTCGAGACGGACGGCTATGGAGCGCACCTTTCGATCGCGATTGAGAACGGCGGTACGGCCCCGATCAGCCCCGCGTATGGAGTCCGCTGGCCAGCGCGCCGCGGGTCGGGCGCCGAGTTCTCGGAGTTCTCGCTTGCGGCGTATCCGGCGGACGATGTGGTGCGCTTCGCGATCTCGCCGCTTCCGTCGATGCTCGGATTCGGTGGAGGGCCAGCGCACGAGCGCGTGGAAGTAGCGCCCGAGGCGGGCGAGCCGTACGAGCTCGATTGGGCGGGGGCCGAGACTCGCTACTTCATCGCCGCAATCCTGCCTGACAACCCGCGCGACGCGCGCGCCGTGATGTCGCCGGTGGTGCCGGGTAGCGAAGCGCAGCTCGATGTCTCGTTCGCGCCGGTGTCTCTGCCGCCAGGCGCGAAGCTCACTCGCGAATACCGGCTCTATCTCGGCCCCAAGGAACCCGCCCGGCTCGACGCGTTCGGCGCGCACCTCGACGAGGCCATCCAAAAGGGCTGGGCGCCGAGCCTCGCGCGCTTCTTCACGGGCATGCTGACATTCGTGCACAAGTTCGTGCCCAACTACGGCCTCGCGATTCTGCTGCTCACGTTCGTAATCCGGGTGGCGATGGCCCCACTCATGGTCGGACAGATGCGCTCCATGAAGCGCATGGGGGAGCTCGCGCCGAAGGTTAAGGCGGCGCAAGAGCGCTTTCCCGATGATCGCCCAAAGCAGCAAGAAGCGGTGATGGCCGTCTACCAACAGGCTGGGGTCAGCCCGTTCTCGATGTTCAGCGGCTGCCTCCCAATGCTGCTGCAGCTACCTGTTTTCGTCGGCTTTTATTTCGCTCTGCAAAGCTCGATCATGCTGCGCCAGCAGCCGTTCTTCGGGTGGATCACCGACCTTTCCCAACCTGAGTCGCTGTTCGTGATCCCCGGGTTGGCTTTTCACGTGCGTGCGTTGCCACTCCTCCTCGGCGGCGCGATGGTGCTTCAGCAGCGCCTCACGCCGACCCCGAACATGGATCCGGCGCAAGCGCGCATGATGCAGATCGTCATGCCTGTGATGATGACGGTGATGTTCTATCAGTTTGCGTCGGGCCTCGGCCTGTACTGGCTGATGAGCACGCTGCTCGGGATCGGGCAGCAATTGTTAATGAACCGCAGCAAGACACCGGCTGCGGCCTAGCGGAGAGGACCCCATGTACGAATCTCGGATCGAGGCCAAGGAGTTCGTCGGCGAGTCGCCGGCGGACGCAATCGCGAAGGCGACGTCCTATTTCGGGCGCGCGGAGAGCGAATTGCGAGTTCAGACGCTCACCCAGGTGTCGGGCCTCGGCGCGCGAACCCTAGTTGTCGCGGTTCCGCTCGACGCGCCGCCTTCGGGCGGATCGCGCGGCGGAGAGGAGCGCGGGGGGCGCGAGCGGGAGCGCAATGATCGTCCGCCGCGCGAAGGGCGTGATCGCGGGGGTCGAGAGCGCCGTCCGGAGCGCAATGACCGCGGGGATCGCGGGGACAGAGGGGCACGCCCGGAGCGAAGTGAGCGGAGCGAGTTCGCGGCCGAAGTCGCGGCTCCGACCGCGGCTCCGACCGCACCGTCGGTCGGTAGCGCGGTCGGCGAGATCGGCCCGGTCGGGCATTACCTGCTGGGTGTGGTCGAGCGCATGGACCTCGGGCCGTTCGAGATCACGGCCTCTGACCAGGATGGCTACCAGATCTTCGAGATCACGGGCGAGGCAGTTCGCGGGCTGACGGCCGGCGATGCTCGCGCGCCCGAAGCCCTTCAGTTGCTCGCGAGCCAGGCGGCGAGCCTCGGTCAGGACGAGCCGAAGCGCGTGGTCGTGGACGTGTCGGGCGGCGCCCGGGATAAGCGCGACGAGCTGCTCGAGCGCGTCGCGGATCGCGCGGCGAAGCGCGCGCAGGAAACGGGCCGCAGCGTTGCGCTGGACCCGATGAGCGGCCGGGACCGCCGCGTGATTCACCTGAGTCTTCGAGAAGTCGATGGCATCGCCACGATGAGCATCGGCGAGGGTCGCTATCGACAAGTGCTCGTGGTGCCTGCGGCGGCTCCCGAGTACAACGAGGCGAAGGCGAGCAGCGAAGCGGCCAACGCGGGCTGAGAGCGTTCCACGTGGAACGCTCGGCATGACAGGAGCCGCGCGCTCGCTCGCGACCCTGCTCGAGCCGGCTGCGCGGGCATTCGAACTGAGCTTGACGGCGCCGCTCGTCTCGGCCCTCGACAGCTACGCGACACTGCTCCTCGACTGGAACCAGCGAATCAACCTGTCTGGAGCCCGAACGCTCGAGGCGCTCGCGACGGAGCATCTCGCGGACGCTTTTGCGCTGTTGCCTCACCTCCCGCTCGCGGGCCGCTGCGTGGATGTCGGTTCCGGCGCAGGCTTGCCCGGGCTGGTACTGGCACTTCTACGACCGGACCTCGAGTTCCAGCTCCTGGAGCCGACCCAAAAGCGGCGAGCGTTCCTCGCGGCGGCGATTCGGAATGTGAAGCTCGCGAACGTCGCGATCTCGCCCGACCGGCTCGACGACCACGTGTTGGCACGTGGTGCGGCGTACGACTTCGCGGTGGCCCGCGCGGTGTTTCCGATCGAGACCTGGCTCGCCGAGGGGCAAAAGCTCGTGAAGGCGGGCGGCGTCGTGGCCGGGCTCGCGGGCGGGAATCCCAAATCCATCCCCGGCGGAGCCGTTGCCCACTCGTATGACGTTGGGGCGGGTCCCCGAGCGATCCTGATCGTCCAGAAGTAATCGCTTGTGTTCCACGTGGAACATTCTGCGTGGGCGGTGATAGACTCGCGCGCGGAAACCCCGGGGGCGACAAGGTGGAATGGGCGAACGCGAGTGATGACAGGCCTGCACTCGCTCGCGTCCTGGCGGTCGTCAACCAAAAGGGCGGCGTCGGGAAGACCACTACAGCCGTAAACCTGGCCGCGTCCTTAGCTGCAGCAGAACGCCCCACCTTGTTGATCGATTTGGACCCCCAAGGGAATGCGAGCAGTGGACTGGGGATTACCGCCCCATCGGCCCAGATCTATGACGTGCTGTCTGGAACCATGACCGCTGCCCAGGCCCTACAGCCCACCGCGCTCTCGCATCTTCACCTGCTCGCCGCGGGTCCGGATCTCGCCGGCGCAGAGATCGAGCTCGTCTCCGTCGACGGCCGCGAAGGCCTCCTGCGCGATGCGCTCGCGCCACTGCTTCCGCACTACGACTTCGTGCTGATCGACTGCCCGCCTTCGCTCGGCCTGCTCACGCTCAACGCGCTGGTCGCCGCCAACGCCGTGCTGATTCCGCTGCAGTGTGAGTACTACGCACTCGAGGGCCTCGCACGCTTGTTAGGGACGATCGAGCGCGTGCGCGCGAACTTCAACCCGTCCCTCGAGCGCGAGGGCATCGTGCTCACGATGGTCGATCGCCGCGCGAACTTGTCACAGCAGGTCGAGAACGATGCCCGCACGCACTTCGGCAGCGGAACACCCGGCGCGGTGTTCGCAGCGACGATTCCGCGCAACGTGCGGCTCAGCGAAGCACCGAGCCACGGTAAGCCCATTTTGCTGTACGACATCAGCTCGCGCGGCGCCGCGGCCTACCTCCAGCTTGCCGAAGAGTTGTTACGGCGCCATGTGCGCCCCGAGCGCAAGCCGCCCGCGCTCGGTGCCTGACCCCGCGGCCCGCTTCGAAGGAGTTCTCGCATGGTGATTCGCAAAGGAGCGCTCGGTCGTGGCCTCGACGCATTGCTGCCGAGCGCACCGCCGGCGCTCGGCAGCACGCTCCCCGCGGCGAACGAACTGCCGAACGACGCGATCGCGCCGAACCCCCAGCAGCCGCGCCGCGGGT
>JANNKN010000301.1:0-5222 GCA_031396315.1 Deltaproteobacteria bacterium | reverse complement strand
TCACCGACGCACAGATCGACTTCTCAGGCGTCGTGCGCCCGGGCGATCTCGTCACCACCGAGTCGCGCGTGATCTTCTACCGTCGCCGCAAGCTGCGCGTCGAAGCCAGCATGAAGACCGAGGACGGCAAGATCGTGTGCTCGGGGCAGCTCGCCGGCATGGGAGTTCCGCGATGAGGCGTCGCGTCGTGATCACGGGCCTCGGTGTGCTCGCGCCCAACGCGAACGGCGTGGCCGCGTTCGACGCCGCACTGCGTGCGACGAAGAGCGGCCTGCGCACCGTCGATTTCATGGTGAAGCACGGCTTCGCGTGCACCGTCGGCGGCGTGCCGCAGGGGGTCGAGGAGCTCGCGAAATCGCTGTTCACGGAGGAAGAGCTGATCGCGATGAACGCGATCCATCGCTACGCGGCGGTCGCATCGGTCGAGGCCTGGGCCGACGCTGGCCTCGTGCGCCCGCAGTTCGGCGACGAGCACGTGCACTGGGACACGGGCGCGGTGTTGGGGACCGGCATCGGGGGCATGGATACGGTCGGCGACCGCGTCGTGCCGCTCGTCAACGACAACAAGGTGAAACGTCTCGGTTCGACCTCGGTCGAGCAGGTCATGGCGAGCGGCCTCTCAGCGCGCGTCTCCGGCATCCTCGCGCTCGGGAATCAGGTGACGACGAACTCGAGCGCGTGCGCGACCGGCGCCGAGGCGATCGCGATGGGCACACAGCGCATTCGCGACGGCCTCGCCGAGCGCATGCTGTGCGGCGGTGCGGAGGTGCCGACGCCGTACAACTGGGCGGGCTTCGACGCGATGCGCGTCTTGAACCGAAAACACAACGACACCCCCGAGGCGGCCTCGCGGCCGATGAGCGCGAGCGCCGGCGGCTTCATCCCCGGCGCTGGCGCGGCGGTGCTCGTGGTCGAGAGCCTCGATGCGGCGCAGGCCCGCGGCGCACGAATCTACGCCGAAGTGCTCGGGGTCGCGACGAACTGCGGCGGGCATCGCGGCGGCGGCAGCATGACCGCGCCGAACCCCGAAGGGGTGCGGCGTTGCGTCCAGATGGCGGTCGCGGACGCGGCGATCGATCCGTCCGAGGTCGACGCGATCAGCGGTCACCTCACCGCAACTGGCGCAGATCCGCGGGAAGTCGCGTCGTGGTCGGCGGCGCTCGGCCGTGGGCCCGAGAAGTTCCCGTGGATCACCTCGACGAAATCGCTCGTCGGGCACACGCTCGGCGCCGCCGGGGCGATCGAGTCCGTGGCCGCCGTGCTGATGCTGCGCGGGGGCTACGTGCACGGCTCGAAGAACTGTGAGGACGTGCATCCGGAAATCGCGCCGTTTGCGGCGTCGATCCCGCATGAGACGAAAGCGCTGCCTGGCCTGCGCACGATCATGAAGGCAGGCTTCGGCTTCGGCGACGTCAACGCTGCACTCGTGCTCCGCCGCTGGAGCGCGTGACTCGGTTTCAATTCAACGCCGCGACGCGGCAACCCAAAGATCAAGGAGAGCCCCATGCAAGCTGCAGAAATTCAATCGCGTGTGATCAAGATCCTGACGCCCAACGTGAAGGACACGGCGGCACTCGCGAGCGCGAGCATCAAGACGAACATCCTCGAGGACCTGAAGGTCAACTCGGCGCGGCTCGTCGACGTGGTGCTCGCGTTCGAAGACGAGTTCGACATCGAGATCGCCGATGACGACGTGGACAACGTCAACACGATCGGCGACTGCGTCGATTTGATCTCACAAAAGATCTGAGCATTGGCCGAGGGCCTCGCGGCAAGCGACGCGCGGGCGTTACGCCTGCAGCGCGTGGTATCGCGCGCGCTGTCGCCGCTGTGGATCCCCGTCTTCGTGAGCTTGATGGCGCTGGCGTTTCGCTGGCGCATCGAGGGCGCAGCGGAACTCCGGCGCGGCTATCGCGAAACCCGCGAGAAGTCGCACGCGCCGCTGCTGATCTGTGCGAATCACCTGACGATGCTCGATTCATTCGTGATTGGCTGGGCGCTCGGCGGCTCGTGGTGGTACCTCAACCACTTCTCGTCGCTGCCGTGGAATACGCCCGAGCGCGTGCACTTCGCATCGACTTGGTGGAAACGTGCGCTCACGTATCTGCTCAAGTGTGTGCCAATCACGCGCGGCTCGGATCGCAAGGAAGTCGCGCTCGTGCTCGAGAAGGTCCGGTTTCTGTTGCAGATGGGCGAAGTCGTGATGTTGTTCCCAGAAGGGCAGCGCAGCCGCAGCGGACGCGTCGAGCTCGAGAGTGCGGCTTATGGCGTCGGACGCATCGTGGCCGCGGTGCCTGGCTGCCGCGTGTTGTGCGTGTATCTGCGCGGCGCGGGGCAGGAGGCCATGACCGACGCGCCCGCGGTGGGCGAAGTGTTCCGCGGCCGCACCGCGCTGCTCGAGCCGAAGAGCGACGAGCGCGGGCTGCGCGGCTCGCTCGACATCTCACGCCAGATCGTCGCGAAGCTCGTGGAACTCGAGCGGAGTCACTTCGATGCTCGGCAATGACGTCGTCGATCTCGCGCAGCGCGGCGTGCAGCCGGGCGCGCAGCATCCGCGCTTCGACGCGCGCGTCTTCTCCGAGCATGAGCGCGCGCTGATCGCGGGCGACGAGACGCAGCGCGTGCGTTGGGTGTTGTGGGCGGCCAAAGAGGCGGCGTACAAGGCGGCCAAAAAACTCGATCGCGCAGTGGTCTGGGCGCCTTCGCGTTTCGAGGTTTCACTCGAATCCCGCGAGCAGGGCTGCGTGCGCCACGCGGAGCGCGCCTTCGCGCTGCGCGTCGACGAGAACGACGAGTTCGTGCACGCGCTCGCGCAGAGTGATGCGTTCGTGGGCGACGAGCGCAGCGGCGTGGCGCAGCAGACGAGCGGCGACGCATCGGCCGATGCGCGCGCTCTCGCGTGTCGCGTGCTCGCGCTGCAGCTCGGCATCGCGCCCGAGCGCCTGAGCGTCGCGAAGCAGGGGCGCATCCCCGTGCTCTGCGCCGACGGCGCTCCCCTGCGCGCAGATCTCTCGCTCTCGCACCACGGTCGCTTCGTCGCGTTCGCCTGCACGCTCGCGCGCGATGCGCTCGCTGCGAGGCTCGCGTCGTGACGCGCAGCCAGCCGATCCGCCGCCTCGCGATCGTGAATCGCGGCGAGGCCGCGATGCGCTGCATCCGCGCCGTCAAGTCGCTGCGCGCGCAGGAAGGCTGCGAGATGCTCGCGGTCGCGCTCTACACCGAGATCGATCGCGACGCACCGTTCGTGCGCCACGCCGATCTCGCGATCGCGATGCCCGCGCCGCGCGGTGAAGTCGCCGCGTATCTCGATTACGACGGCCTGATGATTGCACTGCGCAAGGCGCGCGCGGATGCGGTCTGGCCGGGCTGGGGCTTCGTCTCGGAGCATCCTGCGTTCGTCGAGCGCCTCGAGCGCTCGGGCATCCGCTTCCTCGGCCCTTCGCCGTCGGCGATGCTCGCGCTCGGCGACAAGATCGGTTCGAAACATCTCGCCGAAGAAGTCGGCGTGCCCGTAACCGCATGGAGCAAGGGAGTCGTCGAGAACGAAGCGGACGCGGAGCGTTGGGCGCTCGAGATCGGGCTGCCGGTCGTGATCAAGGCGTCGGCGGGCGGCGGCGGGCGCGGCATTCGCGTGGTCGACGCGCTCCCGCAGGTCGCGCCGGCGTTTCGCAGTGCGAGCTCCGAGGCGAAGAGCGCGTTCGGCGACGGCAGACTCTTCGTCGAGCAGAAAGTATCTGGCGGACGTCACATCGAAGTGCAGATCGCGGGCGACACGCACGGCAACGTGCTCGCCGTCGGCTGCCGCGACTGCTCGGTACAGCGCCGCCACCAGAAGGTGCTCGAAGAGGCGCCGCCGCCGGGGCTCCCGCGAAAAGTGCGAGACGCCCTCGAAGCCGCTGCGGTGCAGATCGCGAAGCGCGTCGACTACGCCGGCGTCGGCACCGTCGAGTTCCTCGTCTCGGGCAGTCATTATTTCTTTCTCGAGATGAATCCGCGCTTGCAGGTGGAGCACGGCATCACGGAGGAGCTGACGGGGCTCGATCTGGTACAGATCCAGATCCGCATTGCGCGCGGTGAATCGCTCGCGGGCTTGAAGCTGCGCGAATACGGCTGGGCGATCGAGGCGCGCGTTTGCGCCGAGGATCCCGATCAGGGCTTCCTGCCAGCGCCGGGGCGCATCGCGCGCTTCGACCCTGCGCTCGGCCCGCGCATTCGCGTCGACACCGGTTATGTGCAGGGCAGCACGGTGCCGGCCGCGTTCGACTCGCTGATCGCGAAGGTGATCGCGACCGGCGCCGATCGCGAGGAGGCGCGCGCGCGGCTCGCTTCCGCGCTCGACGATTTCGACCTCGTCGTCGAAGGCGGCGCCACCAACAAGGGCTGGCTCGCGGAGATTCTCGACGCCGCCGACTACCGGAAGGGCGGCGTCGATACGACCTGGCTCGACCGCTTCGCGCTCACGCGCGAGCGCGACGACAGCCTCGCCGCGCCGGCGCTGGTGGCGGCGGGCATCCTCGCTTATCAGGCCGCGCGCGCACGGGCGCGTCTCAACTTCTACAGAGAGGGCGCCTTTGCCGCCGACCGCGTGCCGATCTCGAGCGGTCAGCAGATCGACCTCGGCTTCGGCGGCGAGCAGTACCGGCTCGAGGTGTTCGCGATCGGCGCGTGGCGCTATCGGGTGCATCTCGACGGTGCCGCGCTCCCGGCGACGCTGCGCGAGGAAGGTGAACACACGGCACGGCTCGAGCTCGGCGAGCGCGTCTACCGCGTGACCTACGACGTCGGCGAAGCGAATTTGCGGATCGAGCTCGAAGGGCGCGCGTTCCGCTTCGCCGCGCAGTCCGCGGGACAGGTGCGCGCTGCGGCGCCCGCGATGGTCGTTGCGGTGCACGTGCAGCCGGGCGACAGCGTGACGGTCGGGCAAGCGATCGGCCTGCTGGAAGCGATGAAGATGGAAGTCGCGTTCGAGGCGCCGGTCTCGGGTGTTGTTACGGAGGTGCTCGTCCGCAAGGGGACGAAGGTCGCGGCCGGCGATGTGCTGCTCGTGATCGAGCCGCGCAAGGACGAGGCGGGCGCCGAGCTCGCGCCGAGCGCGCCGCGGCTCGCGCTGCCCGACGTCGCCGCCCCCGTCGCGCCGCTCTTCCGCGCGCAGCCCGGCCAACGCCTCGGTGCGCCGGATCTCGAGGCAGCGGCTGCGGCATCTCCCGCGGCTCGCCGCGATG
>JANNKN010000298.1:0-3078 GCA_031396315.1 Deltaproteobacteria bacterium | reverse complement strand
AGTGCAGAGACCAATGGGAGCCAGGAGAGCCATTCTGTGAGGCGCTCAGGTGGACGTGCCGTTCTGAGGATGATGGAGCAGTAGAGATTGATGCCCGCGGGAGAAAACCATGTTCTGGAAAGACGCCCTCGTCCTGCGGTTTGGCTTTCAGCGACGACGACCGTGCCATGTTCCACTTCGGCCTGTGCAAGCTGAACGGCTTCCCGATTGGTTGAAGGGAGGCAGTCGAATAGTTCGATGCGTCGCCCCAACCACGTGGTTGCGAGGGTGCTGTAGATTGTGTCTCGTGTGAGTGGCGGCGAGGGTTGCACGAGTTACCTAGTAGAATGCTGAAACAGTCGCTTGCCTAGGAAGGCCGTTATTCGTGAAACGTGAGACGTGAAATGTATCACGAAAATCACCGTATCTCGTTCGGGCCATAAGCTAGAAGCCATAGGCCATACCTCCCACGAACTACGTTTCACGTTTCACGAACGACGCGCTCCGCCGATCGCGGCGGAGTGGTTCGAGCACCAGGCTGAGCGTTGCGGCGGCCCGATGGCGATGCAGCGCTTGAAGGATGCCGCCGAGAAGGCGAAGTGCGACCTCTCGGCGCGCGAGTCGGTGGAGGTGAACCTGCCGTTCATCGCGAGCGACGCGAACGGTCCGCGCCACCTTTCGTATTCGATGACGCGCGAGCTCCTCGAACAGCTCGTGCACGACATCGTGAGCCAGACGCTGAAGACGGTCGAGCAATGCCTGCTCGACGCGGGCGTGCAGCCGAAGGACATCGATCAGGTCATTCTGGTGGGTGGCCAGACGCGCACTCCGCTCGTGCAGCAGGCGGTCGCGGACCACTTCGGGAAGCGCCCGCACAAGGGCGTCAATCCCGACGAGGTCGTCGCCGTCGGCGCGGCGCTGCAGGCCGAGAGCCTCGTCTCCGACGATCAGAACTTGCTGCTGCTCGACGTGACGCCGCTCTCGCTCGGCATCGCGACGTTTGGCGGCCACTTCGCGAAGCTGATCGAGCGCAACACCACGGTGCCGGCACGCAAGGGCCACATCTTCACGACCACGCGCGACAACCAGACGGCCGTGAAGATTCGCGTGCTGCAGGGTGAGAGCGACATGGCCGTCGAGAACGACCTGCTCGGCGAATTCGTGCTGAACGGCATCCGGCAAGCGCGCAAGGGCGAGCCCGAGGTGGAGGTGTCGTTCGACATCGACGCGAACGGCATCGTCTCGGTCTCGGCGCGCGATCTCGCGACGGGCAAGGAGCAGTCGATCACGGTCAACGCGACCGGCACGCTCACCGACGACGAGATCCAGCGCATCATTCGCGATCAAGAGTTGTACGAAGTGGCGCTCAAGGAGTAGCGGCGGTGGCGGAGTCGAACGAACAGAAGATCGCGCGCCTAATGGCCGAGGGCCTCGATCACTACGGCCAGGATCAGATCGAGAGCGCGGTCGCGTGCTGGAAGGCCGTGCTGGCGCTCGATCCGCGCCACGAAGTCGCGCGCGACTATCTCGAGGTCGCTGGCTTCACCACGCGCAGCGACGACGGGAAGCCCGCGCTCGCAGGGGGCGGGAGCCTCGCCGTACAGTTCCTGCGGGAGGCGCATGCGCTGATCGAGCGCGGCGCGGAGGGCGAGGCGCTCGAGCTACTCGAGAGCTCGACGCGCCAGACGCCGAGCCACCTCGAATCGCAGGCCGCACTCGAGCTGTTACGGGCGAACCTCTATCAGCGTCACCGCGTGCGCACCAAGGGCGGCGCCGGCGTGCTGCGCGTGAAGCTCGGCCCGCAAGAGATCCTACGCTTCAACCTGCCGCCGAACGCGGGCTTCGTGTTGTCCATGATCGACGGCCACACCTCCGCGGACGAGCTCGTCGCGCTCGCCTCGATGGATCCGTTCGAAGCGCTGCATACGATCGGCAAGCTGATCGACGCGGGCATCGTGGAGGTTCGCGCGTGAACGGCGCCGAGTCTCTGCTCTCCTACCTCGATGCGCCGATCGTCGTCGGCGATCCCGACGGTCGCGCCGTCTACGTGAACCCCGCGTTCGAGGAGCGCTTCCCGCGCGCGGGCAAGAGCGCGCTCGGCCTCCCGCTCGCGGAGCTGTTCGACGGGGGCGCGCGCGAAGCGGTGCTGCGCGGCGTCGTCTCCGCCTGCGAATCGCGTTCGACGGCGCGCTTCCGGCTGCGCGTCGGAGACGTCGGCTACTCCGCCGTCGCGTCCCCGATCAGCAGCTCGGGCCAGGCCGTCGGCGTCGTGATCCTGTTCAAGGAAGAATTAGGCGAAGCCGAGCGCTTGCTGCAGATCCATCGCGAGATGCAGGGTGCGCTCGACGAGCTCTCCGGAACCCTCGACACGCTGCTCGAGCAAACCGGTGGCCGTCGCAACCCGCAGCACCGAGCGCTCCTCGAAGACGGGATGCGCGGGCTGATTCGCCTGCGCAAGTGGAGCGAGGAGATGCAGGCCGCCCTCGCGGGTCGGCCGTCGGCGGCGCGCGCCGAGCGCATCGCGACGGTCGAGGTGCTCGCTCGCGCGGTCGAACGCGCTTCGCGCGTCGCGGAGAGCAGCGGCATTCCCGTCAACCTGCTCGTACCGGGCACGCTGCCGGAGCTCGTAGGCGACGAGGCGCGTTTCAGCGGCGTCGTGCAGCGCATGCTCGAGGCGCGCCTGGTAGCGAAGCCCGCACCGGAGCTTCTCACGCTCGGAGCGCGCATGGCCGGGAGCGGACCCGAGCGCGCGCTGATCGTCTCGTTCAGCGAGCTGCGCTCCGGCGGCTACGACACGCAGTTCGCCGATGCTCCCGTGCTCGACGAGGCCCTCGGCCAGCTCGGCGCGACGAAGCAAGGCATCGCGAGCCGCCGCCTCGGCAGGACGACGGTTCTTCGGATTCCGCTCGGCGCTTAGCGCCGATCGGATCGCGCGCAAAGCCGCGCTATCCGAAGTCCTTCCCGGTTGACTTCGCTCGCCTCCGAGGACTACGGCTCGCTGCGCGCTTCGCTTGCGGCCTCGCGGCCACACAAGGTGCCGGCGCGATATCGAGTGCGATCCGGCATTCGCTGCGGCGCGTGAGGTCGCTGCGTCGGTGC
>JANNKN010000280.1:0-6213 GCA_031396315.1 Deltaproteobacteria bacterium | reverse complement strand
GATGCCGAGCGCTTCATGGCCGTCGTCGCGAACGCGGGCATCACGGTGACGCTGCGGCGCAGCCGCGGCGCGGACATCGACGCGGCTTGTGGGCAGCTCGCGGCAAAGTCGCCGGCACGCGCGGCATTGTCCAGCGCGGCGCTCGGCTGACCGAAAAGGCTCGGAATGCTCTACGCGGTCGGGGACATTCACGGCGATCTGCGCAAGCTCGACGAGCTGCTCGCGAAGCTCGCACTCGAGCCTGGCGACCGCCTCGTATTCCTCGGCGACTACATCGACCGCGGGCCTGAAGCCGCCGGCGTCGTGAGCCGCCTGATCGATCTATCGCGCCGCGTCGATTGCACGTTCCTGATGGGCAACCACGAGTCGATGTTTCTCGACTTTCTCGGCTGGCGCGGCGCGAACTATTTCGGCGGCGACGCATTCCTGATGAACGGTGGCGATCGCACGCTCGCGAGCTACGGCTACTTCGGCCGCGGGAAATCGGACCCGGATCGGTTCGAGCTGCCACCGGCGCATGCACGCTTCTACAAGCAGCTCGTGCTCACACACAGCGAAGGCGACTACCTGTTCGTGCATGCGGGCCTCGGCGAGCGTGGCCTGCAGTCCGGCGACCCGAGCTACGCGCTGCGCGTCTCGCGTGCGGAAGACTTGTTGTGGAACCGCACGACGGCGGAGCTGCCGCACAACCTCGGGGTCACGGTCGTGTACGGGCACACGCCGCGCGCAGATTTCGATGTGCGCTGGAATGAACCCTTCAGCATCGGCATCGACACCGGCGCAATCTACGGCGGGCCGCTCACCGCGATTCGGCTACCGGACCAGTCGCTGGTGCAGACTGATTAGGGGAGCCGCCCGCGAGCCGAGGCTCTGCTAGCGGCCGCCAGCACCTGCGACGGGCGCGTTGATCACCGGCGCATCCTCGGCTGCGGGGGCGGGCGCGGCGGGCGGCGCGGCCGGCAGCTGCAGCGTCTGACCCACCGCGAGCCGGTTCTTGTTGCGGATGCGGTTGAGCGCGATCAGCTCACTCTGCGAGGTGCCCGTGCGCGCGGCGATCTTCTCGAGCGTGTCGCCGCGGCGCACCACGTACGAGGTCGGCGCCGGCTCGGGCGCCGATGCGGCCACCACAGCCGGCGCTTCGCCGCCCGGCAGCGCGCTCTCGCTGGCCGGCGCTTCGGCCGGCACCGCGTTCGCCACCGCCTCACCACTCACGGGCGCCGCGGCCGCGCTCGTCGCCAGCGCGGGCGTGGGAGTGGGCTCCGGCGGGCCGGGAATGTAGAGCGACTGCCCGACCGCGATGCGGTTGCGGTTCCGAATGCCGTTGAGCGCGATCAACTCCCTGACACCAACGGAGAATTTGCGCGCGATCGAGTCGAGCGTGTCGCCGCGGCGGACGGTGTACGTCCCCGCGTGCGAGCGATCACCGGGCTTTGCGCTCAGCGAGCCGCCGGGCAGCTCGATCACCTGGCCGGGGTGGATCTGGTTCGCGTTCCGAATGCGATTCACCGTCGCGAGGTCGCGCGCGGAGACACCGAAGCGACGCGCGATCGACGCGAGCGTGTCCCCGCGCCGCACGCGGTACACGCCCTCTGCGGGCGCGGGCTCGGGGGCCACGCTCGCGATCTGCGCGCTGGCCGCACTCTCGGCAACCGGCGGTGCATGGCCGGGGATCTTCAGTCGCTGGCCGACGCGGATGTGGTTCGCACTGCGCAACCCGTTCTCGCGCTGGAGCGTGCGCACCGAGACACGGTACTTGCGCGCGATCGTCGAGAGCGTCTCGCCGCGCTGCACACGGTGTGCACCGGAAGCCTCCGCCACCTGCACGTCGATGCGCTCGCCGCCAGCGATGCTCGCGAGCACGACCTTCGGCGCCGCGCGCAGCGGGTCGCGCGGCACGCGCAGTTCATAGCCCTTCGGCAACAGGCGTCGGCCCGACCACACCGCATCCGTGACGCCCGGATTCACTTCGCGCAGCGCGGCGAGCGTCACGCCGAACGCCGTCGCGAGCGAGGTTGGCCGGTAGAAGTGGTCGAGAATCACGCGCTCCGGGTCTTCGGGCGGATCGCGCCGTACGGTGCCGAAGTACGCCTCGGGCGCGAGGTCGATCTCCATCGCGGCCAAGAACGACGCGTAGAAGTTTTTCGACGCGAAGCCGAACGAGCGGCTTCGGTACTTGTCGATGATGACGCCGATGTCTTTCGTGCCGAGTTGCCGCGCAGCGCGCTGCATGCCGCCGAGGCCGTGGTTGTAGGAAGTGATCGCGAGCGGCCACGAACGAATGTTGTCGTAGTTCGACTTCATCAGGCGCGCGGCGGCGACCGTCGCGAGGAACGGGTCGTTGCGTTCGTCGACGGCGGAGTCGACACGCATGTAGAGCCGGCCGGTGGACGGCATGAACTGCCAGATGCCGGAAGCGCCAACCGACGAGCGCGCGGCCGGATTGAACGATGACTCGACGTGAGGCAGGGCACCGAGCTCCGTCGGCAGTCCGCGATCCGCGAAAACCTGGCGGATGTGCGCGTCCCAGCGGCCTTGGCGCGCGAGCCCCGCACGAAATTTGTCCGACTGGCCGAGCTGAAACCGCACCTTCTTGGCCGCGTTGCCGAGCGTTCGGCTGCCGGCTCCGCTCGGGAACAACGCCATCAGGCGCTGCTCCTCCTCCGTGAGTCCAGTGCGCTTTCCGCGCGCGAGTCCCAGCAGCAGGAGCGCGACGTGGCGCTTGCGCGCATCGACGTGGCGCTGTCCGGCGCGATCCCACTGCCCATTCGGGAGCGAGACCTTCTCGTAGACGAGGCGCAGATCGTCCGGATCGTGCAGGAAACCGCCGTCGGTTCCGACCTCGGAGTAGACGCGCTTCCAGAACTCGACGCGCGGCACGATCGAAGCGGGCTTCGGGAAATCTTCGGGCGCGGCGAGCGCGGCGCTCGCGAGCGCCAACGCACACATCCCCAACAGCAATGAACGAATGCGCATCTCCCCCCGCCCACGCCTGCGCGATCTGATCACTATCGGACGGCGAACTCCCCGCCCTTACTCGACTCTGAGCTCGCCGGAGGCGCTGGCCTCAGCGCCGCCCCTTCTTGCGCGCGTCCTGCTCGGCCTTGCGCTTCTTTTTCGCTGCCGATTTGTCGACCGCCTTGGCTTGGCGGCGCATTTGCCGATTTCCCATCGCGCCCAGCATGGCCATCGGATCGAACCCGGCGGGCAGCCCTCCGCCCCCAGGACCGGCGCCCCCGAGCCGCCCGAGGCCCGGGATGCGCGAGAGCAGCCCCCCGCCACCTCCGCCCAGCGCGCCGCCGAGCATGCCCATCATCTCGCGCATTTGCCGGAAGCGCTTCACCAGCTCGCTGACCTCGTGCTTCGCGCGGCCGCTGCCTTTGGCGATGCGCGCAGCGCGGCTGTCGCCGATCAGCTCGGGCTTCGCTCGCTCCTCGCGCGTCATCGACTGGATCATCGCCTCGACGCGGCCGAGCTCGCGGTCGTCCACTTTGTCCGCGATCTCGCCAAACATCGGCAGCTTGCCAAGCACGTCTTTCAGCGGACCGAGCTTGCCGATCATGCGCAGCTGGCCCAGCAGGTCGTCCATGCCGAACTGGCCCTTCAGCATGCGCGCGGCGTCTTCCTCGGCCTGCTTCGCGTCGACGACCTGCTCGAAATCCTTCACCAGGCCGACCACGTCGCCCATGCCGAGAATGCGCGAGGCGAGGCGAGGCCTTCGGGCCGGAACTCTTCGAGCCGGTCGGTCGTCTCGCCGGTGCCAAGGAATTTGATCGGAACGCCGGTCTTTGCTTTCACCGCAAGGGCGGCGCCGCCGCGGGCGTCGCCGTCGAGCTTCGTCAGCACGAGGCCGTCGAGCGCCAACCGCGCGGCGAACGCACCGGCCACGTTGACGGCGTCGCGGCCCATCAGCGCGTCGCACACGAGGATGCGATTCGCGGGTGCGACCGCGAGGTTGATCGCCTCGAGCTCGCGCATCAGCTCGTCGTCGATCGCGAGCCGCCCGGCGGTATCGAAGAGGATCGCGTCGTAGCCTTCGGCCTTCGCGCGCTCGCGCGCGTTGCGGCAAATCGCAACGGCGTCGGTGCTGCCGTCCTCGCGATGCACGGGCACACCGATCGACGCGCCGAGCTGCGCGAGCTGCTCCATCGCCGCGGGCCGATGGACGTCGGCGGCAACCAGCAGCGGCTTCCGGCCTTGCTTCGCGAGGTAGCGTGCGAGCTTCGCGGCGACGGTCGTCTTGCCGACGCCTTGCAGGCCGAGCAGCAGCACCGAGATCGTGCCGGTCGCATCCTTCGCGAGCGACGGATCGACGGGGCCCATCAGCGCGACCAGCTCTTCCTCGCAGACCGCGATGAAGTGCTGCCCCGGCGACACCTGCAAGACGCGACCGTCGGCGGTCTTTACACGCGTCTCGACCCTTTGGCCGAGCGCGCGCTCCTTTACCCGCGCGAGGAAGTCCTTCACGACCGCGAAGTCGACGTCGGCTTCGAGCAAGGAGGCGCGAACGGAGAGCAGCGCCTCGTCGACGTTCGCTTCCGAGAGCTCGCGCACGCCGGCCAGCCGTTCGCGCGCGCTCTTGAACCCTCGGGTCAGCGTTTCGAGCATGAACTCCTCGTCCCGACTGCGAAAAAGCCGGCGGAAGATACGGGGCCATTCTTGCGCGTCGACGGCTAGCGCGTTTACTTCGCGCGCCAGAGAGGGCGAAATGCCGACACAAGTGGAAGCGCAGATCACGGGCACTGTCTGGAAGATCGAGAGGAAGGTCGGCGATCAGCTCGCGCCCGAGGACGTGATCCTGATTCTCGAGTCCATGAAGATGGAAATTCCAGTCGAGGCGCCGTGCAGCGGGAAGCTCATCGAGCTTCGGGTGCAAGAGGGCCAGAACGTGGAAGAGGGCGCGGTACTCGCGGTGATCGAGTAGCGACGCGATGTCGCGTGTGCGCGTGCGACCGGTGATGGCGCGCGACCGCGATGCGGTCGTCGCGCGTCTCGAGCGCGCCGCGCGGTTGAACCTCTTTCTGCTCGACATGGCGCTGCGACTCGGCGAGCCGAGCCTCGGCCGTCCGCGCAGCGAGCTGCTCGGCGCGTGGAACGGCGAGGAACTGGTGGGCGTCGCGAGCCTGCAGCCATCGCTCGTGCTCGACGCGACGGCGGAGCCGGCCGCGCTCGCGGCGTTTTTCCCATACATGGGCACGGTTGCGAGCGGGCTCGTGAAAAGCAGTGCCGACGTGGTCGCACCGTTGTATGCGTGGCTCGACAATCACGGGCGGCAGATCCTGCTGGACCGCATCGAGCATGCCTTCGCACTCGAGCCGAAGGATGCGCGTCTACCGGCGACTCCAGCCGGTGTGCGCGTGCGGAGCGCTGACGTCGACGATCTGCCCGCGCTCGTCGAAGCGTCGCGCGCGAGCCTGCTCGAGGAAGATCGCCCGGATCCGACGGAATCGGATCCGGGCGGGTTCAAGCGCTGGGTGTCGGGGCGGATCAAGCAGGCGGTCGTGGCAGAGGAGCGTGGGCGCATCGGCTTCGTCGGGTATGCGGATGTGCGGTCGGCGCGCGGGTGGCTGATTCAGGGCGTGTACACGTGGCCGGCGTTTCGGCGGCGAGGACTTGCGCGGGCGGGTGTGGCGGAGCTCTGTCGGCGTGCGTTCGGGGATGCGGCGGAGCATGTGCAGCTAGCGGTCGTGGATGGGAATTCGGCGGCGATTGATCTGTATGAGCAGCTGGGGTTTGTGGCCTTTGCGCGGCTCCGAACGGTGCTGTTTACGTAGGGGCCGACGTTGTCGCGGGCTGCTTGGGTGCGGGCGAGGCGGCGGCGGGGCAGCGGCTCCGGCGGCTGGCTCGCTGCGGCCCTTTGGCGGAAAGGTGCTGCGAGGAGCCGCGTGCGCTCCCTGAGGCCGCGCATTCCGTTGGGGCCTTGCTGCGCTTGATGCCGCCTCCGCCGCTGCCCCGCCGCCGCCTCGCTCGGGGCTCCGAGTCGATGCGAGCGAAGAGGTGCCGGTGCGAACTTTGGTCACCGGGCGAATCCGGCGGCCCATCGAGGGCCGCCGGATTCGCGCTTCGCGTGCACAAGGTCGCGTGCGTCCTCGCGCGGCGAGGAACGCTTCGTTGCGAGGGTGGGGGAGCTCGCCGCTTCGCGGCATTGCGCGGGCTCGGTGTCAGAGGGAACCCCCTCGGTCGCCAACGTTTCCGTTTGCGCGAGCAGCCAGCGCG
>JANNKN010000270.1:0-3628 GCA_031396315.1 Deltaproteobacteria bacterium | reverse complement strand
GCCTCACCTCGCCCGCCCTACCTGTGGTTCCTCCCTGATTCTCGGTCTCAGTCGCGTGCGGATCCTCCGGGCCGCTGCGGGAGAGCGCGAAGCGCTTCGTCCCTAACAGCAGCGCGGCATTGTCCGCGAGAACTCGAACTCGAACCTCTCCGCTGATTCCGTGCGCGCCAACGATCTGGCCGACGATCAAGCGCTTCGCTGTGCCTGCGGGCTCGCCGGCTTCCTTCAATCGACGATGTCGAGACGCACGTCGCGACCCGTGCGCGACGCCGAGAGCACCGAGCGAATCGCCTTCGCGACGCGACCCTGGCGCCCGATCACGCGCCCGCGATCTTCGTCCGACGTGACGAGCTCGAGCATCTGCCCACCGTTCTGTGCGTTCACGCGCACGGCGTCCGGCTGGCCGACGATGCCCTTCGCAATGAACTCGACGAGATCTGCCGCGCTTTTCTCCGCCACGATTACGCCGTGGCCTCGCTCGCGGCGGCAGCCGCGAGCAACGTCGCCTCGAGCTTCTTGCCGCGCTTGACCAGCGCCTTCGCCGCCGGCGTCATCTGCGCGCCGCGCGAGACCCACTTCGTGATGCGGTCGGCGTAGAGGCGGATCTGCGCGCCCTTCGCGATCGGATCGTAGGTGCCGAGCTCTTCGAGCTTGCGACCGTCGCGCGGTGCGCGCTCGTCGATCGCGATCAGGCGGTAGTACGGGCGATTCTTCGCGCCCGCACGCATGAGACGAATCTTGACCATCATGACTCCAGGGCCGCGGGCGCCGGATTCCTGTACGAAATCGCCAGGCTAGGCCCGCAAAAGGCGTTGCAAGCTAGGCGAGACGGCTGGCGGGGTCAACGAACTTTCCCTCGGAAACCGGCCGCGCCTCAGCGACCGAGCCGCCGCCGCTCGGCCTCTTTGGCCGCGGAGCACTTGCCGCAGGCGTAGCGCTCCTTGTGCGGGGTCAGGAGCCGCTCGTAGTCGCGGTCGAGGGCGACGCGGCGGACCGAGGGTGCAGATTCGCCGCAGAAATCGCAGCGAATTCCGGCGTCTTCTGGCGCCAGCGGCGAGGGGATCTCGGGCTTCGACATGGCGCGGACTGTTAGCGAACTCTGGTGCGAAGGTCCGTCGGTGCGGAGGGGCCGAGGGCGGCCTTCAGCCCGGCGAGGATCTCGGTCTTCCGCAGGGCGATCTGCTGGGCCCAGACAGGCGTCGCCACGGTCAGCTCGAGCGTCCCCTGCTTCCAGTCCGTGGGCTCGCAGTGCTGGGCGATGTCGGCCGGAACGGCGCTCTCCCAGACGCGCAGGAGGCGCACAGCAGGCGCATTGGGGTCGTATCCCAGGTCCGAGAGCACCCGGGAGATCTTCCCGCCATCGACCTTGGCGGGGTCGCGCGGCGGCGGCGGACGACGTTTCGGGGTGAAGGCCATGCGCGCGCCTCGGCTCAGCTCTCGTCGAGCGAGCGAAACAGCAGCCCGGTCGGGAGCTTGGGGTAGAAGAAGGTCGACTTCTGGGGGAGCGTCGCGCCCGCCGCCGTCACCCGGAACACGTCGTCGGGGCGCAGCGGGTTGAGGTAGAGCGCGAGCGTGCCGCGCCCGGCGCGCACCTCGCGGGCGGCCTCGAGGGTCGCCTTCGGGAAGGCCAGCGCGCCGTCGCGCACCGCGGCTTCGTCGAGGCCGAAGAAGCCGACCACGATTTCGCGGTGGAAGACCTCGATCGATAAGTCCTGGCCCGCGGGCTTCCAGAACACGCGCAGCTGCCCGCGCCCGTCGTCGGCCGCGAACGCCGGCGCGCCCGTGTGGGGCGCCAGCGCCTCGCGCAGCGCAGCCTCGACCTGCTCGGGCGAGCCGGCTGCGACTTGGCGCTGGCTCCAGCCCGCGCGGGCGAGCTCGCCCCAGCGCGCGTCGCTCGGCGCGGGCGCGCGCACCAGCAAACGGTGGATCGGCAATAACAACGAGCCCGCGGCGTAGGCGTTGGCGAGGTAGACGAAGATCTGGTCGGCGGAGGCATCGCCGGCCGCGCGCCGTTCCGCCTGATAGGCGAGCGCCGTCTCGTAGCGGTGGTGCCCGTCCGCAATCACGAGCGGGCGCGAGGCGAGGAAGCGCTGCGCCTCCGCGATCACGCGCGCGTCGGGGATCGCGACGAGCTCCTGTGCGACGCCGCCGGCATCGCGCGCGCGCTGCGGCTCGCTCGCAGCGAGCGCCTGCTCGAGCAAGGCGTCGAGCTTCCCGTCCGGGTCTTCGTACAGCAGGAACACGGCGCTCAGGTTCGTGCGCGACGCGCGCAGGATCTTCAAGCGGTCCGCCTTCGGCCCCGCGAGCGTGCGCTCGTGCGGCCGCACGATGCGCTTCGCGTAATCCTCGAGCTGCAGCGCACAGAAGAAGCCGGTGCGCGCGAGCGCGCGGCCATCGGGCGCCGCGAAGCGTTGGCGCAGCCCGTAGAGCGCGGGCTGCGCATCGAAGCGCAGCACGCCTTCCCGCCGCCACGCTGCGAGCGTCTTCGCCACCTCGGAATAATCCGTGCTCGCTTCCTCGGCGACGCTCTTGGTCAGCTCGAGGCGGATCGCGTTGTGCGGATCGCGCTCGTAAAAGCGCACGCGGTCGTCGGGCGTGACGACGTCATAGACCGGCGCGAGCACCTTCTCGAGCTCGACTCGGCTCGCGTCATATCGCAGCGCCCGAAACGGACGGATCTCAGCCACGCCTTCCTCCTGCTGCGACGGCCTCGAGTGCGTGCGCAGGAATCGCTCCCTCGCGCAGCACGCGCAGCCGCGCGCCCGTTGCATCCACCACGCTGCTCGGCGCCGCGCCGTGCGCGTCTTCTCCGGCGACGAGCGCGATCGCGGCGCCGCCGCAGAGCTCCGCCTCGGCGCGCGTGCGACAAGCAGCCTCGCCGGCGCGGTTGAAGCTCGTCGCCGTAATCACTCCAGCTTCGCGCGCGAGCGCGCGCGCCAGCGGATGCGGCGAGCAGCGAAAACCGACGCCGCCGTCGGCGTTCGCGATGCCCGGCGCAAACGTGCGCGCGCAGCGCACCACGATCGTGAGCGGGCCCGGCCAATACTTCGCGGCGAGCGCCGCGGCGAGCGGCGTCGGCTCTGCCCCGAGCTCCGCGAGCGCGGCGTAGTCGCCGACCAGCACCGACATCGGCCGGTCCGCGTCGCGACCCTTCCAGGCGCGCAACTTCGCCACCGCGCTCTCGCTGCGCGCATCCGCCGCGAGGCCCCAGACCGTCTCCGTGGGATAGGCGACGAGCTCGCCGCGACAGATGCGCTGCGCGGCGTCGGCGACGCTCACCGCGCTCATCGCCCGAGCGCGCGCGCGCCGATGTCGCGCCTCGAGTGCATGCCGTCGAACGCGATGCGATCCGCCGCCGCGTAGGCGCGCTCGCGGGCTTCGCCGAAGCTCGCGCCGCGCGCGGTGACCCCTAACACGCGTCCACCATTCGTCACGAACGCGTCGCCGGCGCGTTTCGTGCCCGCATGGAAGACCACGACGCCGGGAATTTGCTCCGCTGCGTCGAGCCCCGTAATCACTTTGCCCTTCGCGAACTCGCGCGGGTAGCCGCCCGAAGCGAGCACCACGCATACCGCCGCGCCTTCGCCGCGCGCCTGCGCGGCGTCTTGGAGCCGCCCGCGCGCCGCGC
>JANNKN010000136.1:0-3278 GCA_031396315.1 Deltaproteobacteria bacterium | reverse complement strand
CCGGTCGATTCGCCGCTCGGGAAGGCTGGCGGCGGTGCGCCTGTGGCGGATGGCAAGAACGTCGATCACTTCTGTTTGCGCATCGCGGAGTTCGATGCACACACGCTGGCCGCGCACCTGAGAAGTCAAGGCGTCGAGCCGGGCGAGGTGGGCACGCGTTATGGCGCTGAGGGGAACGGGCCGTCGATGTATCTGCGTGATCCGGATGGCAACGTGGTGGAGCTGAAGGGGCCGCCGGACGCGTGACGTTGCTCGCGGCGGCCGCTAACCGCTCGCCATGTCGCGGCTTCTGATTGCGCTGCTCGCGCTCTGCCTTCCCCTCGCGGTCGCCGCGGACACTGCGCTTCGCTTCGAGGTGCCGCCGGTGCTCGGGAAGACGAGCGCGCGGGTCGTCGACGAGACGGGCAAGCGCGTCGGCGAGGCGAACTTCGAGACGGCGAAGCTCGCGCGCGGCGGCATCCGGCTGCGCGCTCTGACGCGCCTCGATTCGGGCGCCGGCTCCGAGACCGAAGCGGTGCTCGCGCCTGCGGAGCGCCCCGATCGGCTGAAGCTCGTGAGCGAGCGCTCGCAGACGTTCGCCGCCGGGCACGTGCTAGCGGTCGAGACGCGCATCGATCACGCCGCGCTGCGCGCGCGCTGCAGCGGCAGCGCATCGGACGGCGGCGAGCTCGCGCTCGCTGCCGACGCGCGCATCGCGAATGTGCCCGTCCAGCTGCTGCTGCGGCCGCTCGCGACTTCGCCGCAGTCGAAGCTCGACGTCGAGGTCGTCGTGTGCCGCGGCGCGGCGCGCCTGATGACGATGCGGGCAGAGCGGAAGCGCACCAGCGCGTGGCCAGCGCGCGCGCGCGTGGTCGAGATCGAGTACGGCCCTTCGGGCTTTCTCGGCGCGCTCGCGGGCCTCGTCGCTCCGCGCGCCTCGTTCTGGTTCGATCCCAGCGAACCTGCGCCGTGGATTGCGCATCGCCTGCCGCTCGAACCGGGTGGCGCGGCGGTGTTCGTGGTGCGCGAGGGCGTGACGCTCGCGCCAGCGCTGCTGAAGAACGCGGGGCACTGAGGCAGATCTGTCCGACGGCGCGTGAGTTTTCGCGCATTCCCCTATGTTCCCGCGCCCATGCCCCTTCTCAGCTTCGATCGCGTGGCGATCGCTTATGGCCGCGAACCTCTCCTCGAAGGCGCGAGCTTTCAGATCGAGGCCGGCGAGCGCGTCTGCTTGATCGGCCGCAACGGCGCGGGAAAATCGACGCTGCTGAAGCTCGTCGACGGCGAAGCGCTGCCCGACGCGGGCGAGATCTGGCGGCAACCAGGCCTGCGCATCGCAAGACTCGCTCAGGACCTGCCCGAGGACCCACACACGACGGTGTACGACGCCGTTGCGGAGGGGCTCGCCGAGGCTGGACGGTTGCTCGCCGAGTACCACCACGTTTCGCACGCCGTCGGCAGCGACGAGAGCTTGCTACGCCGCATGGAGGAGCTGCAGCACGCGATCGATGCCTGCGGCGGCTGGAGCCTCGGCCAACGCGTCGATCACATTCTCGAGCGGCTCGAGTTGCCGGCGGACGTCACGCTCGCGTCGCTCTCGGGCGGCTGGAAACGACGTGTCGCACTCGCGCGGGCGCTCGTCTATGAACCGGATTTGTTACTGCTCGACGAGCCCACCAACCACCTCGACATCGAAGTGATCCAGTGGCTCGAGGAGCAGCTCCAGGAGTTCCGCGGCGGCGTGCTGTTCGTGACGCACGATCGCGCGCTGCTGACGCGACTCGCGACGCGCATCGTCGAGCTCGACCGCGGCGCGCTGACTTCCTGGCCCGGCGACTACGCGCGCTTCCTCGAGCAGAAATCAGCGGCGCTCGAAGAAGAGGAGCGGCACAACGCGCTGTTCGACAAGAAGCTCGCGCAAGAAGAAGTCTGGATTCGCAAGGGCATCAAGGCGCGGCGCACCCGCGACGAAGGCCGCGTGCGCATGCTGCTGCGGCTGCGCGAGGAGCGCGCGGCGCGGCGCGATGTCGAGGGCAAGGCGCGGCTCGCGCTCGATGCCGGCGAGACGTCGGGCAAGCTCGTTGCCGATGCGCAGCAGGCCTCGTTCGCGTGGGGCGAGCGCACGATCCTGCGCGACGTCTCCCTACGCATCATGCGCGGTGACCGCATCGGCCTGGTCGGCCCGAACGGCGCGGGCAAGACCACGTTGTTACGGCTGCTGCTCGGCGAGCTCGCACCCAGCGCGGGCAGCGTGCGCCTCGGTACGCGCCTCGAAGTCGCGTACTTCGATCAGATGCGCGCCGAGCTCGAGCTCGAGAAGACCGTGCTCGAGAACGTCGCCGAGGGCCGCGAGTACACCGAGATCAACGGCGAGCGCCGCCACGTACTCGGCTACTTGCAAGATTTCTTATTCAGCCCCGATCGCGTGCGCACGCCGGTGAAGGCGCTTTCGGGTGGCGAGCGGAACCGCCTCTTGCTCGCGAAGCTGTTCGCGCAGCCGGCGAACCTGATCGTGATGGACGAGCCGACCAACGACCTCGACCTCGAGACGCTCGAGCTGCTCGAAGAGTTGTTGATGGATTTCCCCGGCACGCTGCTCGTCGCCTCCCACGATCGCGCGTTCCTCGACAACGTCGTCACCTCGACGCTCGTGTTCGAAGGCGACGGGCGAGTGCAGGAGTACGTCGGCGGTTACTCGGACTGGCAGCGCCAAGCACGCCGTGCGGCCTCTGTGGCGAAGGCCGCGGAGAACACCGCCCGCGCGCCAGTCAAGGCGAGCGATGCGAGCGCTTCCGACGCGAGCACGGCGCCGCGCGCGAGCAAGCTCTCCTTCAAGGAAACGCGCGAGCTCGCCGAGGCGCCCGCGAAGATCGAGACGCTCGAGCGCGAGCAAGAAGATCTCAACGACCGCGTGAGCGAGCCGAGCTTCTACCGCAGCGACCCGAGCGCCCAGAAGCGCGTGCAAGCGCGCGTCGCGGCGCTCGCGGAGGAGATCGCTGCGGCGTACAAGCGCTGGGAAGAGCTGGAGGCGAGGCGGGCGTAGCGGGGATCCCCGCTTGGGGCTCGCGCGCCCGCGTGGCGGCGCTTCAGCCCGCGATTTCCGCCGCTACCGAAGCCCCCGCCCGCCGCCCCGTCACCCACGCCCACAAGAAGTTGAAGCCGCCGATCCTGCCCGTGACGTCGAGAATCTCGCCCGCGAAGTAGAGGCCCGGCACGAGTCGCGATTCGAGCGTGCGCGCCGGCTCTTCTTCGAGGTGCACGCCGCCGCCTGTCACTTCGGCGGTGCGGTAGCCCTCGTC
>JANNKN010000252.1:0-13906 GCA_031396315.1 Deltaproteobacteria bacterium | reverse complement strand
GCAGCCTGCGCTCCAACCCGGCGACGGTCTCCAAGGCGTTCGAGGGCAACCGCCGCCGCTTCGCCGCGACGCGCGAGGCGCGCGCCCTCGGCGTCTCCCCGGGCTGGTTCTCGTTCAACGTGGCGGGCGGGCGCTGCGAGGAGTGCGAGGGCACGGGCGAGATCGTCGTCGACATGCAGTTCCTCGAAGACGTGCGCACGCCCTGCGAGGCCTGTGACGGCACGCGCTACCGGCGCGAGGCGCGCGAAATCCTGCTCGCCGGCCGCAGCATCGTGGACGTGCTTGCGCTCACCGTGGACGAGGCGCGCGAGCAGTTTGCCGAGGACGCAAGCGTCGCGTCGCGGCTCGAGCCGTTCGTGCGCGTAGGCCTCGGCTACGTGACGCTCGAGCAGCCGCTCGCGACGCTCTCGGGCGGCGAGCTGCAGCGCATCCGCGTCGCGCAGGCGCTCACGTCGCGTGCGGCAGGCTGCCTGTTCGTGCTCGACGAGCCGACCACCGGCCTCCACGCCGCCGAGGTTCAGGTGTTATTGAATTGCCTCGATCAGCTGCTCGACGACGGCGCGAGCTTGGTCGTGGTCGAGCACCACCTCGACGTGATCCGGCTCGCGGACCACCTGATCGATCTCGGCCCCGAAGGCGGGCCTGGCGGCGGCCGGCTCGTGGCGGCCGGCACGCCGGAAGAAGTGGCGCGCGTCGCCGAGTCCTTCACCGGTGCCGCGCTGCGCGCCGCAGGGCTCTGAGCCGCGATGCCGCGCGCCATTCCGCCCGCCGAGATCGCGCCCGAGGAATTCTTCACGCGCTGGCTGCCCGGCGTCGTCGCCGCCGATCCCGAACGCAAGGCTCAGCTCGGTGACACAGCGGCGATCATCACCTTCGAGCTCGAAGGCGAGGGCGGCGGCATCTTCCACGTGCACATCGACCACGGCGACGTGCGCGGCGCCGCCGGCGAGCCGCTGCATACCGACCTGCGCGTGCGCGTCGACCTCGCGAGCTGGCGCGCGCTCAACGCCGGCAAGCTCTCCGCACCGCGCGCGCTGCTTCAGCGCCGCGTGCACCTCTCCGGAAACCTCGTGCTCGCGGTCAAGCTGCACCTGATCATTGGCTGAGCGCAGAGCGCAGGCGGCGAGCCCGCCAGCGCGAACGCCGGCAGGGCTCGCGCCAGCTCAGGCCGCGGGCTCGGCCAGCCGCGCGCGGCGGCGCTGCGCGAAGATGTGCTTGTCGTGGGTGCGGCGCAGCTGCTGGCGCACTTTGTCGAGCACCTGATCCGCCGCGTGGCCCGGCTCGCGCGCCTGCGCGTGGCTCGCGATCTCCGTGCGCCGCCCGGTCGCGTGCAGGCTCGCATGGTGCCCGCGTCCATCGGGGGTGAGCCAGACGTGTACGTGCGTCAGCTCGGGGAACTCATCCGCCAGATCGGCGCAACGTCTCTCGACGAGATCGCGCACGCCGTCGATGACCGCCATGTCCTTGAAGTGAACCGCTACGACTGCATCGCTCATCCAGATCCTCCAGGTGGCTGCGCGTGTTCGCGCGCGCTCGAAGAAAGCCTTGGATTGAACAGAGCTCCATTGCATCCACGGACAGTGGTTGGCTTGTTTGGCGGGTGAGACCTCCGGTTCGGTGCTGTGTTTCTGATCGGCACGCAGCGCGCGCGCCCTTGCAGGATTTACGCGCCGCGCCGCGAACTCGTCAAGCGCAATTCACGCGAGAATTTCGCGCGCGATTGCGCAGCCCGGTGGCAGCTGCGCCCAGGGAGGGCGCGCCCTCCGCAGAGCTGCGCATCGCGTGCGCGCAACCCGCGCCCTAACGTGGCTCGCGTGGAAGCGTTTCGAGTGCTGGTGCCTCGCCCGGTCTTCAAAACCGGAGGAAACCGCGGCGACGCGGTTTCGGCGGGTTCGATTCCCGTCCGCTTCCGCCAAACCCGCGGCCGGGTCGAAATTCCGCGACCCACGGGACGAGCGCGGGCGGAATGCCGGCCGACGCCTCCGCATTGCTGCGTGTCGAGGGTTGCCGCGACCCCGGTCGGCAACTTACGCTCCGCGTTCCAGTACTTACGTTCGGAGAATGCATGCCCTCGGTCCGGATTCCGCCCCCCTATCGCGGGCCCAGCTTGGGTGCCGCCGAGGTGGACGTGAGCGGCGCGACGATCGGGGAGTGCCTCGAGGCGGTCGAACGAAAGTATCCAGGCTTTCTCGCGCAAGTCCTCGATGACGATGGCAACGTGCATCGCTTCGTGAAGCTGTTCAAAAATGGCGAGCACGTGCTGCGGGACCCGCTGCGCACGACGCTCGCCAGCGCCGACGACCTGGAGATCATCGCGGCGATCGCAGGCGGCTGAAGCCGGCTCGCGTTCGCGCGCAGGATTGCTCATCACCTCGCCCTAACAAGGAGAAGCCCAATGGCCGACCGAATGATTTGTGTCGACATGACGACGGAGACTGTCGAGCTGAAGCCGTTCCCGCAGAAGTGGCAGATGCTCGGCGGCCGCGGCTTGTCCGCGAAGATCCTGCTCGACGAGTGCAATCCCAAGTGCGATGCGCTGGGCCCGGAGAACGTGCTCGTGCTCGCGCCCGGCGTGCTCTCGGGGACGGCAGCGCCCACCTCGGGCCGGCTCTCGGTGGGCGGTAAGAGCCCCCTCACCGGCGGCATCAAAGAGGCGAACACGGGCGGCCAGCCCGGGCAGCACCTGATGAAGCTCGGCTACCGCGTGATCGTGGTGAAGGGCAAGCCGAAGGACGCGAACAAGCGCTTCGCGCTCGAGGTCACGGCGGAGGGCGCGAAGCTCGTGCCGGCCGACGAGTTCAAGGGCCTGCTCAACTACACGCTCTGCGACCGGCTCCACACCAAGTATCCGAAGACGACCTCGTTCATCACGATCGGCCCGGCCGGCGAGATGCAGCTGAAGGGATCCTCGGTCGCCACCACGGACCAGGACAACCGCTACCCGGCGCGGCACGCGGCGCGCGGCGGCCTCGGCGCGGTGATGGGCAGCAAGGGCCTCAAGTACGTCGCGGTCGATCCGGGCCGCGCCTCGGTGGTGCAGGGCGCCGACAAGAAGAAGTTCAACGAGCTCTGCAAAGAGTACTCGCAGGCGTATCTGGCGGGGCCGCTCATGTTCAAGCACGGCACGAGCTCGGTGGTGCCGGTGGCGAACATGCTGCACACCTTCCCGCACAAGAACCGCACCTCTGGCCAGTCGCCCGACGTGAAGACGCTCGACGGCGCGCGCATCGTCGAGAGCTTCGACACGCTCGGCGGTGGCATGCACAACTGCATGACGGGCTGCATCGTGAAGTGCTCGAACATCGTGCACGGCGAGGACGGCAAGTACGTCACGAGCGCGCTCGAGTTCGAGACGCTCACGCTGCTCGGCTCGAACTGCGCGGTGGCCAAGTGGCAAGACGTCGCGGATCTGGATCGGCTGTGCGACGAGCTCGGCATCGACACGATCGAGACGGGCGCTGCACTCGGCGTGCTGATGGATGCCGGCCAGATGCAGTGGGGCGACGCAGAGGCCATGAAGGCGCTGCTGCGCGATCTGCCGAACGGCAGCGAGCGTGGCAAGGCGATCGGCAACGGCGTGGTCGCGACGGGCAAGCACACCGGCCACAAGCGCATCCCGCACGGCAAGGGGCAGTCGCTGCCGGCGTGGGATCCGCGGCCGCTGAAGGCGACGGGAGTGACGTATTGCACGAGCGCGATGGGCGCGGATCACACCGCCGGCTTGATCATCAACCCGGGCCTCCCCCAGGACAAGTTCGCCTACGAGTCGCAGAAGGTGCAGCTCGTGAATGCGGTCTGCGACTCCTCGGGCTTCTGCCAGTTCCTGCAGCCGAACCTCGACAACATCCGCGCGTTCTACGGTGCGCTGGTGGGCCGGGAGGTCACGCGCGAGGAAATCCACGGGCAGGGCTGGCAGACGCTCTGCGACGAGTGGGAGTTCAACAAGCGCGCGGGCTTCAGCGCCGAGGACGACGTGCTCTCGGAGTGCCTCATGCAGGATCCGATCGGTCCGGCGAAGGCCGTCTTCGACGTACCGGCCGAGATCATCGCCGCTGTCTACACGCGGATGACGCCGGGTGAGGACATGTTCACGGCGAAGGCGTCGGGCTGAATCCGAGCGCGCCAAGTAGACCCAAGCAGACGAACGGCCAGGGAGGCGCTCCCTGGCCGTTCGTCTGCGCGTTCGATTCGCGGGGGATCGGTCGCGACCGGAGCACGGGATTCCGATGCACGCGACCGCGTTTTCCGGCACGGTTCCGTTTCCAGTGGCCCATTCCACCAACCCCGACGGCAGCGACCGCCGCGACGTCCGACTCCGCGGCTTCGCCGCGCGCGCGGATGTCGAGCAGGTCGAGCATTTCCTGAGCGCGCACAGCGGCGCGTTGCCGAGCGAGCTCGTGCCGCTGCTCGCCTGCGTCGGGCGCGTGCTGGCGGAAGACGTGCGCGCGCACGTCTCCGTACCGAGCTTCGCCCGCTCGGCGATGGACGGCTTCGCGCTGCGCGGCGAGGACACCTTTGGCGCGTCGGACTACGACCCGATTCGTTTGAACTTATTGGGGCAGGCGCTCCCCGGCCGCCCGTTCGCGGGCCGCGTCGGCGCGGGCGAAGCGATCCGCATCATGACGGGCGCCCCACTGCCCGAGGGCGCAGACGCGGTCGCGATGGCAGAGGTGTGCCGCGAGCAGGCCGGCCTCGTCGCGATTCACGAGCCCGTCGCGCCACACAAACATGTGGGTGCGATCGGCGAGGACATTCGCGACGGCGAGTGCGTACTGCACGCGGGGCGCAGGCTGCGCCCGCAGGACGCGGGGCTGCTCGCGTCGATCGGCGTCGCGCGCGTGGCTTGTCACGGCCGCCCGCGCGTGCAGCTGCTGATTACGGGTGACGAGCTGCTGCCGCCGGGGGCGATGCCGAGTGGCGCGCACATCGTCGACAGCAACTCGGTCGTGCTGCGCGCGCTCGTCGCGCGCGATGGCGGGCTCGCGCGCGATGGCGCTCCTCTGCCCGATCGCCGCGAGGTGATCCGGCTCGCGCTCGAGGGCAGCGACGCCGACGTGATTCTGATCTCCGGCGGCAGCTCGGTGGGCGTCGAGGATCACGCGCCGGGGCTCGTGGCCGAGCTCGGCACGCTCGATTTCCACGGCGTCGCGATGCGGCCGTCGAGTCCGGCAGGGGTGGGGCGCATTCCGCGGCGCGCGCGTGGCGAGCGCGCGACTCAGCCTTTGGAGCCGCGCGAGCGCTGGGTGTTCCTGTTGCCCGGCAATCCCGTCAGCTGCCTATGCGCGTACGAGTTCTTCGCGGGCCCGACGATTCGCGCGCTGGGCGGCCGCTCCCGCGCGTGGCCGCATCGCCGCGTGCGCCTACCGCTCGCGCGCAAGCTCAGCTCGCAGATCGGCCGCGTCGACTACGTGCGCGTCGCGATCGAGGACGGTCGCGTCGTCCCGCTCGCGACCTCGGGCGCGAGCATCCTCTCCTCGACGGTGCGTGCGGCAGGCTGCGTGATCGTCGCGCGCGGGCGCGAAGGGATGGCGGAGGGCGAAGAAGTCGAGGTGCGACTCTACGACGAGGATCTCGCCGAGGAGAGCGCGCGATGAAGCAGAGCCAGTTCCTCGAAGTGCTCGACCGCGACGAGGCCGAGGCGCGCTGGCGAGCCGCGATCTCCGTCGCGCGCGTGGGTGTCGACGAGATCGCGCTCGCGGATGCGCTCGGACGAGTGCTCGCGGAGGACGTGCGCGCCGATGTCGACGTGCCCGCGTTCGATCGCTCCAACATGGACGGCTTCGCGCTGCGCGCGGCCGACACCTTCGGTGCGAGTGAGGAAGCGCCGCGGCGCCTGGCGCTCTCGCACGAGACGATTCCGACCGGCGTCGCACCGAGCGGCGAGGTCGCGCCCGGGACGGCGATCACGATCGCGACCGGCGGCATGGTGCCGCGCGGCGCGGACGCGGTCGTGCCGGTCGAGCACACCGACGCCGAGCACGGCGTGCTCGTGGTGCGGCGCGCCGTCGTACCGGGCGGCAGCATTTCGTTTGCGGGCACCGACATCGGCCAGGGCGAGACCGTGCTGTTTGCGGGCACGCGCCTCACTTCTCGCGAGACCGGCGTGCTCGCCGCGATCGGCCGCGCGCGCGTCGCGGTGGCAAGGAAGCCGGTGGTGGCGATCCTGTCGACCGGCGACGAGATCGTGCAGCCCGGCACACCGCTCCCGCCGGGCGGCGTCTACGACAGCAACGCGCGCATTCTCAGCGACGCGGTGCGCGAGCTCGGCGGCGAGCCGCGCTTTCACGGCGCGTTCCGCGACGACGAGGCCGCGTTGCGCAGCGCACTCGCGCATGCGCTCGATGGCGCGGATTTGGTCCTGCTCTCCGGCGGTACCTCGAAGGGCGAGGGCGACCTGAATGCGCGCGTCGTCGGAGAGCTCACGCCGGGAATCCTCGTGCATGGCGTCGCGCTGAAGCCCGGCAAACCGATCTGCCTGGCCGCACACGGCCGACTGCCCGTCGTGGTTCTTCCCGGCTTTCCGACCTCGGCGATCTTCACCTTTCACGAGTTCGTCGCGCCGGTGCTCCGCGAGATGGGCGGCAGCGGCGCGCTGAAGCGTGAGACGGTGCGCGCGCGCATGGCGTTGCGCACGAACTCGGAGCGCGGCCGGCTCGAGTACTTGTTGGTCGGGCTCGTGACGCGTACGGACGGCAGCCTCGCGGCCTACCCCATGGGCAAGGGCAGCGGCTCCGTCACGACGTTCTCGCGCGCCGACGGCTTCGTGCGCATCGAGCGCAACGTCGAGATCGTGAGCGAGGACGACGCGGTGGAGGTCACGCTGCTCGGCCGCGAGCTTGCGCCCGCCGACCTCGTCGTGATCGGCAGCCACTGTGCGGGCCTCGACGTGATCGCCGGCGCGCTCGCGCGCCAAGGCTTCACGTTGAAAGTGCTCGCCGTCGGCAGCCAGGGGGGCCTCGCCGCCGCGGAGCGCGGCGAGTGCGACGTCGCCCCGATCCACCTGCTCGACCCGGTGTCGGGCGTCTACAACGCGCCGTTTCTGCGCGGCGACCTGGTGTTGTTACGCGGCTACACGCGCATGCAGGGCGTGGTGACGCGCGCGAGCGAGCTGCGCGAGACGGCCGAGTTGCTGGCGGATGCGAGCCTGCGCATGGTGAACCGCAACCGCGGCGCCGGCACGCGCGTGCTGATCGATCAGCTGCTCGCGGGCAAGCGCCCAGCGGGCTTCGCCTACGAGCCGCGCTCGCATTACGCGGTGGCGGCTGCGGTGGCGCAGAAGCGCGCCGATTGGGGCGTCACGATCGAGACGGTCGCGCGCGAGAAGGCGCTGCGCTTTCGCCCGCTCGCGAACGAGTCCTACGATTTCGCGATTCCGCGCGAGCGCTGGGAGCGTCCAGCCGTCGCTGCGCTCCGGCGAGCGCTCGAGCCTGGCAGCGCACTGCGCGCTGCACTCGAGGCGATGGGCTTTGGCACGCCGCGCGCGGGAATTCGCGAAGGCACCGAGACTCGACGCGAAGAGAATGCTTGACGCGTCGCGCTCCACTCGCCGATATTGCGCGTGGGGGTGAGGTTGTACTCGCTGAGCGACACCGCGCGGATTCTGCGCGTATCGCCGGCGCGGCTACGCGCATGGAGCCGCACCGGGTTCGTGTCCGCGCGCGCCGCGGAAGCGGAGTCCTACGCGTTCGACGATCTCGTGCGGCTGCGCGCGCTCGCCGGACTGATCTCCCGCGGCGTTTCGGTGCGCCGCATTCGCAGCACGATGGCGCGCCTTCGAGCGAGCCTGCCGGAGCTGCGCGAGCCGCTCTCGGCGTTGCGCGTCTGGGGCGACAACGTGCGGCGCGTGGTCGCGCGCCACGGCGACGCGCTCGTCGAAGCGGACGGGCAGCTGGTACTCGACTTCGAGACGGAGCGCGCGGCGCCCGCGATCGCGGAGATCGGCGCGAATACCGAGCACGACCGTGCGAGCGCGCCTGCGCCGCGCACGGCGTTCGAGTGGTTCGAGCGCGGCTGCGTGTTCGACGCGCAGGCCGGTAAGGCCGCGGAGGCGCTCGCGTCCTATCGCCGCGCAGTCGATCTTTCGCCCGACTTCGCCGACGCGTGGTGCAACCTCGGCACGGTGCACTTCCACCGCGGCGAGCGCCCGGACGCGCGCACGTGTTACGAGCGCTCACTCGCCGCCGACGCGAATCACCTCGAAGCGAACTTCAACCTCGCGAACTTGCTCGACGACGAGGGTCGGCGCGAGACGGCGCTGCATCACTACAAGGCTGCCGTGCGCGTCGACCCCGCCTTCGCCGACGCGCGGCTCAACCTCGCGCTGCTCTACGACCGCATGAGCCTGCGTCGCCTCGGCCGCGAGCAATGGCGCCACTACCTCCAGCTCGTGCCCACCGGCAGCTGGGCCGACCTCGCCCGCGAGCGCATCACTGAGCCCGAGTCGCTGGTCTGACAAAACGCGGAGCCGCGGATCTCCGGCGCCCGCACACCAGCCGACTCCCCGCTACGGCACCACGCGGAACGTCGTGCGCTCCGCCTTCTCGCCGTCGAGCAGCACCTCGATCTGCCAGATGCCCGGCTTCGCGAGGCCGCCCGCAGGCGCGAACTCCGCGCTGATGGTGCGCCGGCCGCGGCGCTTCAGCGCGTCGTTGCGCTTCACCTCGGCGCCGCTCGGGTCGAGCCAGCGTAGGCTGATCTTCGCAACGCTCTCGGTCCACTCATCCTCGAGCTCGCCGAACCACAGCACGCGTTCGCTGGCGATGCGGAACTCGTCGCGCGCCCCGCCTACCGGTGTCTTGGCGCTGTCGCTCGCGGGCTCGTTCCCATCCGACGTGCCCGAGCGCACGAACAGCGGGAATGTCATGCGGTTGATGCGATCGCGCGCCTGCTTGCCGAGCAGGCCGCCCGCCTCGAAGCGGCGCTCGGCTTGCTCGAGATAGAAGACCGCATTCACGCGGTCGCCTTGTTTCTGGTAGAGCTGGCCGATCCTGTAATAACTGAGCGCGACCTCGGGATCGAGCAGCAGCGCGCGCCGGTAGGAGGCGATCGCCTCGCCCGTGCGCTCCTGCTCGGCCAGCAGCTCCGCTTCGCGGAACGCGACGCGCGGGTCGTTCGGCTCCTGCTGACCCACCTCCGCGAGCAGTGTCGACGCGGCAGCGCGCTCGCCGCTGTGCGCGAGCTTCTCCGCCAGCGCGAGTGCGGGGCTCGTGATCTTCGTGTTTGGCGCCGGGCGAAACGACGGCAGCGTCGAGCGCCGCTCGCGCATCAGCAGGGCGAGCCGCGACTGCACCTCCGAGAACACCGCCGCAAGCGCGGGATCTGCCTTGCCCGTGATCGTGGTCGCCTTCGCGCGTGCGATTGCACCATCGAGGCGCTGCTCCGTGCGCGGGTGGCTCATCAGATACGGCGGAATCTGGAAGCCGGGGCGCGATTCCTTGATCGCGAGCAGCCGATCGAAAAAGCCCGCCATGCCGCGGGGGTCGTAACCGGCGCGCACCATGAACACCGTGCCCACCGAGTCGGCCTCGGTCTCGATCTCGCGGGTGTAGGCGAGCATCAGGCTCTGATTGATGCCTTGCGCGACGATGGCGGCCGCGGGGTCGCCGGTCGCGACCGCGGCGCCGATCCCGAGCAAGCTCGCGAGCAGCGATGGGATCGCCGACTTCTCCGCGAGCCGCGCCACGTGGCTGCGCTTCGCGTGCGCGATCTCATGCGCCATCACGCCGGCGAGCTCGTCGATGTCCTTGGCGGCGAGGATCGTGCCGGTGTGGAAGTAGATGTAGCCGCCGGGCAGTGCGAAGGCGTTGAGCGTCGGCTCCTGCACGATGCGGAAGCGGTAGACGAAGGGTTGCGGCTCGACGTGGCGCACGAGGCTCTGCCCGAGATCGTTCAAAAATCCGAGCACGATCGGATCGTCGATCAGCGGCAGCACTTCGCGCAGCTGTGTGTCGGCGCCGTCGCCCATGCGTCGTTCGGCGTCCGCCGTGATGTTCGGCTTCAGCGGATTGCCAATACCGCCGCCCGCGCTGCTGCACGCGACGCTGCCTGCCAGCAGACAGGCGAGGGCGGCTCGCGCTCTCAAGCGCCGCCCGGTTGCCAGCGCAGCACGGGCTTGCGCGCCGCTCGCGTCTCGTCGAGACGTCGCCGCCGCGTGTGATGCGGGGCGCTGCGCACCGTCTCGGGATCCGTGTGCGCCTCCTCGGCGATCGCGAGCAGCGCGTCCGCGAAGCGGTCGAGGCCTTCCTTCGACTCGCTCTCGGTGGGCTCGATCATCAGCGCGCCGTTCACGATCAGCGGGAAGTAGACAGTCGGCGGGTGGTAGCCGTGATCGATCAGGCGCTTTGCGACATCGAGCGTCGAGACGCCCGTGCCCGCGAGCATGCGATCCGTGACGACGCATTCGTGCAGCACCGGATTCGCGTAGGGCACGTGGTAAGCGCCCCGAATGCGCGCGAGCAGATAGTTCGCATTCAGCACCGCGAGCTGCGTGGCGCGCTTCAAGCCGTCAGGCCCGAGTGCGCGGATGTAGGCATGGGCGCGCACCAGCATGCCGACGTTGCCGTGGTTGCCATGCAGCCGCCCGATCGAGTGCGGCAGCGCATCGTTCCATTGATAAGTTCCGTCGGCGGCGCGCTCGACCACGGGCGTCGGCAGATACGCTGCGAGCGACGCCTTGACTCCTACCGGCCCCGCGCCGGGCCCGCCGCCACCGTGTGGCGTCGAGAATGTCTTGTGCAGATTGAAGTGCATGACGTCGATGCCGAGATCGCCAGGGCGCGCGACCCCGACCAGCGCGTTCAGATTCGCACCGTCGCCGTAGACGAGCCCGCCTTTCGCGTGCACCACGTCGCAGATCTCGGCGAGGTGCGTCTCGAAGATTCCGAGCGTGTTCGGGTTCGTGATCATCAGGCCGGCGACGTCGTCGCTCATCGCTTCGGCCACGGCTTTCGGATGGAGGATGCCGTCGCTGCCGCTCGCGACGGAGACGATCTCGTAGCCGTTCAGCGCCGCGCTCGCCGGGTTGGTGCCGTGCGCCGAATCCGGCACGAGCACCTTCGTGCGCTTGTCGCCGCGCTGCGCGTGGTAGGCGCGGATCATCATGATGCCCGCGAGCTCGCCCTGCGCTCCCGCGGCGGGCTGGAGCGTCACGCGGTCCATGCCCGAGATCTCAGCGAGGCAGCGTTCGAGCTCGAAGAAGAGCGCGAGCAGGCCCTGCGTCTCGCTGGCGGGCGAGAACGGATGCGCGTGCGCGAAGCCCGGCAGGCGCGCGACCTTCTCATTGATCTTGGGGTTGTACTTCATCGTGCACGAGCCGAGGGGATAGAGGCCGAGATCGACCGCAGCGTTCCAAGTCGAGAGGCGCGTGAAGTGGCGCACCACTTCGACCTCGGAGAGCTCCGGCAGGCCCGGCAGCTCGTCGCGCGAGAGCGCGCCGAGGAGGGCGCGCGGATCGACTTCGGGCACGTCGTTGCGCGGCAGCTCGACGCCGCAGCGGCCCGGGCGGCTGCGCTCGAACAGCAGGTCCTCTTCGTACGAGAAGCCGCGCGTCGCATTCCCAGTCATGCGCCGGCTCCCGCGAGCACCGTCGCGAGCCGGTCGATCGACGCGCGCGACGCCGTCTCGGTCACGCACACCAGCAGCGCATCGCCGAGCTCGGGCACGAACTTCGCGAGGTCGAGGCCCGCGACGATGCCCTGCGCGCGCGCGCGCGCGAGCGCGCGGTCCGCGGGCTCGCGCAGCTGCACGACGAACTCGTTGAAGCTGGGCGCCGCAAACGGCAGCGTGAGCCCTGCAGCGCGCAGGCGCGCCTTCGCGTACTCGGCCTTCGCGAGATTGCGCTCGGCGAGCTGCCGCATCCCCGTCTTGCCGTGCAACGCGAGAAAGATCGTCGCCATCATCAAGCACAGGCCCTGATTGGTGCAGATGTTCGAGGTCGCCCGCTCGCGGCGGATGTGTTGCTCGCGGGTCGAGAGCGTGAGCACGTAGCCGCGCTGGCCGTCGGCATCGAGCGTCTCGCCGACCAGCCGGCCAGGAACCTGGCGCACGTGCGCCATGCGCGCAGTGAGGAAGCCGAGGTGCGGGCCACCGAAGGCCATCGGCACGCCGAAGCTTTGGGCCTCGCCGCACACGATGTCTGCACCGCAATCGCCCGGCGCAGCGAGCAGCGCGAGTGAGATCGCCTCGGCGACCGCGGTCACCAGCAGCGCGCCTTGCGCGTGGGCGGCATGCGCGAGCGCGCGCAGATCCTCGATGCAGCCGAGAAAGTTCGGCTGCTGCACGAGCACGCACGCGGTCTCGCGATCGATCGCGCTCGGCAGCGTGCGGCCGTCGGAGCCGCGCCGTAGCGTGATCAGCTCGAAATCGAGCGCTGCGAGATACGTCTCGAGCACGCCGCGGTAGTGCGGGTGGAGGGCGCTCGAGACTGCGACCTTTCGGCGTTTCGAGACGCGCAGCGCCATCAGCACGGCCTCGGCGGTCGCGGAAGCGCCGTCGTAGAGCGAGGCGTTCGAGACTTCCTGGCCGGTGAGCCCGCACAGCATCGTCTGCCACTCGAAGATCGCCTGCAGCGTGCCCTGCGAAATCTCCGGCTGATAGGGCGTATACGAGGTGTAAAACTCGGCGCGCGAGATCAGCGCATCGACGGCACTCGGCACGAAGTGGTGATGCACGCCGGCGCCGAGGAACCAGGCGCGCGCGCCCGCGTGCTCGTTCTGCGCGGCGAGCGCCTCGAACTCGGCGAGGATCTCGTACTCGCTTGCGGCGGCGGGCACGTCGAGCGCGCGCGTCAGCCGAAACTGCGCGGGAATGCTCTCGAAGAGTGCGCCGAGGTCTGGCTGACCGACCCGCGCGAGCATCTCGCGAATGTCGGCGTCGGTGTGCGGGAGATATCGCACGCTTTGGCTACTCGCGGTCCTTCACGTGCTGCGCATAGTCGGCCGGCGACAGCATTTGCTCGAGCTCGCTCGCGTCGTTGACCTGTACGACGAGCAGCCAGCCGTCGCCGTAACAGTCCTCGTTCACGCCGTCGGGCGTATCCGCGAGGGCGCTGTTCACCTCGACCACTTCGCCGGTGACGGGCGCGAACAAGTCGGCGACGGCCTTCACGGATTCGACGACGCCGAAGGGCTCGCCGCGGTCGAGCACGCGCCCGACTTCGGGCAGCTCGACGAACACGATGTCGCCGAGCTGCTGCTGCGCATAGTCGGTGATCCCGATCGTCACGCGATTGCGCTCGAGCCGCGCCCACTCGTCCTCGCGTGTGTAGAAGAGGTCGTCCGGAATCTCGGTCTTCACCACGGCATCCCCCGGCTGCTTTGCGGTTGTTATTGCGGGCCGCGCACGAATGGTGTTTCGACTACGCGCGCGGCGACGGCTTGGCCCCGCACCATCACGTCGAGCTGCGTCCCGATCGCCGCGAACGGCGGCGGAACGTAACCGAGGCCGATGGGCTTTCCGAGCGTCGGCGACGGGGCGCCGGACGTGACGCGGCCGAGCGCCGTGCCAGCGTGCGCGAGCGCATGCTCGGCGCGCGCGATGCCGCGGCCTTCGACCACGAAGCCGACGAGCGCGCGCGGTACGCCAGCCGTGCGCTGGGCGCGCAGCGCGTCCGCCCCGATGAAGCCGCCGGCAGCGAGCTTCACGAAACGGTCGAGGCGCGCTTCGAGCGGCGTCGTATCGTCATCGAGCTCGTGGCCATAGAGCGGCAGCGCGGCTTCGAGGCGCAGCGTGTCGCGCGCGCCGAGGCCCACCGGAGCGAGCCCGTGCGGCGCGCCGGCCTCGCTGAGTGCGCGCCAGATTTTCTCGGCGTCGCCCGCGGCGCCGTAAATCTCGAAGCCCCCCGCGTGCGTGTAGCCCGTGCGTGAGACGAGCACGCGCATGCCCGCGAGCGTCGTCTCGGTGAACGCGA
>JANNKN010000034.1:0-7459 GCA_031396315.1 Deltaproteobacteria bacterium | reverse complement strand
CTAGCTCCGGCGCGAGCCGCTTCGGCCATCGCTTCGAGCTCGCGCGGGACGTTCGGGCCCGCGGGCTGATAGGCGATCTCCGTAACACCTTGCGCCTCGAGTGCGGCGAGCTTCGCGCGCCAGCCGCCGCGATCTAGGGCGAGGCCCTGTTTCTCGAGCAGCTCGCCCGAAACGAATGCGCGGTCGCGCGCGTTCACGGCGATAAGGTGCTGGTCGTGCAGCGCGAGGTGGCGCGTGGGCTCGGGCAAGCGCTCGTACACGGCTGCCCAGTCGGCGCCGTTCGGCACCGCGCCGAGCTGGCCGTGCTCGATGCCCCAGTGCAACAGCACCGCGGCCGCGTGCCCGGCTGCGGCGAGCGCGCGCTCGGAGCCTGCGCTCTCGCCCGCGTCCAGCACGGTCCCCATCAGGAGCAGCACGCTCCACGCGAAGCCGCCGATCGGCGCGGAGCCGAACACGCCAGCGCCGAGCTCGCGCGCGGCGGCGATGCCCTTCGGCCCCGCCGCGGCGATCACGAATGGCACGTCGAGTGGGCGCGGCGCGCCGTAGCCATCCGGGTGGAGCATCTGGATCGCGCGGCCCTCCCACTCGACCGCATCGCCTCGCAACAACCCGCGCACGGCGCGCACGTACTCGGCGACGAATTTCCACGGCAACGGGCGCTGTCCGAGCGTCAAGCGGCCGGTGAAGCCCGAGCCGATCGCGACGGCGACGCGCTCCTGGCCGGCCAGCGAGACGAGCGTCGCGATCGCGGCGGCATTGGTCATCGGGTGCCGAAGGCTCGGTACGAGCACCGCGGGCCCGAGGCCGATGCGCTGCGTGCGCTCGGCGGCTCGGCAGAGCTGAACCCACACGTCGGGATAGAGCGCGGGCGAGTCATAGAACCAGGCGCGGCGATAGCCGAGCTGCTCGGCGACGCGCGCGTGCTCATGGCTCTGGTTCGAAGTTGCAAAGGCGCAGGAGAGCGTGAGGGGCATGGGGCTCCTTGGTTGTGCGCCACGTTATCGCGCGCGGCCACGGCCTTCGCGCCCGCTAGGGTGCGGCGCGAATGCGCGCCCTGGCCCTCGATTTCGACGGCGTGATCTGCGACTCCGCGCGCGAAGCGTTCGTGGTGGCGGTGCGCACGTATCGCCGCGTGCTGTCGCCAGCGTTCGCGCGCAACGAGCTCGACGAGGGGTTGTTCGCGGAGTTCGTCGCGCTGATGCCGCTCGGCAATCGCGCCGAGGATTTCGCGATCTCGCTGACCGCGATCGAGCGCGGGCGCTCCCTCGAGGATCAAGCCGCCTATGACAGCTTTCGCAGCGAGCTCGATGCGCCTGCGCTGCGCGTGTTTCACAAGCAGTTCTATCGCGAGCGGCGCGCTTGGGCGGAGCGCGACGCCGCCAACTGGCACGCTCACATGCGCCCGTATCCCGGCATCTGCGAGCTGCTGCGGCGGCGCGCGCGGGAGACTTCGCTCGCGATCGCCACCGCGAAGGATCGACGCTCGGTGCGCGCGCTGCTGACACAGTACGGCGTCGCGGACCTGTTCCCCGAGCACGCGGTGCTCGACAAAGAGACGAGCGCCTCGAAACGCGAGCACGTTCGACTGATCGCCGGGCGCGTGGGCGCCCTCGCGAGCGAGGTCACCTTCGTCGACGACAAGGTGAATCACCTCGAAGAGGTTGCGAGCCTCGGCGCGCGCTGCGTCCTCGCGGCGTGGGGCTACAACGGTGCGCGCGAGCGCCGTGTCGCCGAGGCGCGCGGCTACCTCGTCTGCGAGCTCGAAGACTTCGAGGCGAGCGTCTTCGCCTGAACGGCGAGGCCAGGCTCGGGTGCATTGGCCTCGTCCGGCTACGCTATGCCCATGTCGCTCGGACTCGACTTTCGCTTCCACGCCGAACGCACCCCGAATCCGCAGTCGCTCAAGTGGGTGCTGTCGAAGGAGATCACGCCGCCCGGCGTGACCGCGAACTTCCAGGCGCCCGTGGGCGCGGAGGTCTCGCCCCTCGCGGCGCGCATTTTCGCGATTCCCGACGTGGTGGGCGTTTTCCTCGCGCCGGGCTTCGTGACCGTGACGAAGCGCGAGGGCCGCGAGTGGACCGATCTCGCGCAGCCGATCGTGGATGCGCTGAAGGCGTTCGCCACCGCAGGCGAGAGCGCGCTCGGCCCGGCGTTTTCTGCCGCTGATCGCACGCAAGAGACGGGCATCGTCGCGCGCATCAAGGAGATCCTCGAGAACGAGGTGCGGCCGGCGGTTGCGCGAGACGGCGGCGACGTCGTGTTCGCCGGCTTCCACGACGGCGTCGTCGAGGTCGTGCTGCAAGGCTCCTGCGTCGGCTGTCCCAGCTCGACAGCCACTTTGCGCTTCGGTATCGAGGGCCGCCTCCGCGAAGCGATTCCAGAGGTGATCAAGGTCGTTCAGGTCTGAAGCGCGGCGCGAGAACTGCGCGAGGCGCGGAAGACTCGAAAGTTTGGAGCGCTTCGAGGCGAAAGAGATCGAGAGCGTCGCTGTTGCCGCGTGCGTCCCCCCATTCGCGCGCGGTGCTGGATGACGGCATGCCTCCGCGGCTGCGGGAGATGACGGAGTGGCGATGGCGATGGGGGAGGCGAGAGCGCGGCAGCCGCGCATGCGGATGCGCGGACGGCTGACGATCGCGGCGATCTGCGGCGTGTTGCCGCTCGCGATCGTTGCGCTGTTGTCGGAGCCGGGCGCGAAGCCCGCCGACTCGGCGCTGGCCTTGCCGGCGCTCGAAGTGCCGCCGGCCCGGCACGCCCTCGCTCCGCCAGCGGCAATCGAGCAGGACGCCTCCGCGGCGCCGACGCTCGAGGCCGCGCCGGCCGCCGCGCCCCGCCGCGCAGCCTTGCCGCCCGATGCGCTCGCTGCGCCCACCAGCCGTACCGCGCTGCGGGCTCTCGCCGAGCACGACGGTGCCTACGAGCGCACTTTCGCGCTCGCTGCGCACGAGAGCGTTCGCCTGCGCTACTCGCTCGATCCCGAGCTGACGCGCGCGATCTGGCGAATCGTCGAGCAAGGCCACGTCCAGCGCGCGCACATCGTGGTGATGGATCTCGAGACGGGCGCGCTCGCGGCCTACGTCTCGACCGACCCGGCGACGTTCCCGCCCGACCGAGCGTATCCGGCGGCGTCGCTCGTGAAGGTGGTGACGGCCGCGGCGGCGCTCGATGCGGCGCCGTCGCTCGCGCAAGCCAGCTGTCGCTTCGCGGGCAGCCCCTACGTACTGACGCGCGCGCGAGTCGACCCGCCCAGGCGCGGCAACGAGATCTCGCTCCAGCGCGCGCTCGCGACCTCGAACAATCAGTGCTTCGCGCAGTGGGCGGTGCATCGCGTCGGCGCGCGCGGGATGCTCGACGCGATCGATCGCTTTGGCCTGCTCTCGCCGCCTGCGCCGGATCATCCGCCCGGCGACGTCAAAGACCCAGGCGACGATGCGTACGAGCTCGGGCGGCTCGGCTCGGGGCTCGACGGCCTAATGATTACGCCGCTACACGCGGCGCAGCTCGCGGGCACGCTCGCGCGCGGCCGGCTGCTCGAGCCGCACTGGATCGACGCGGCGTACGACGCGCACGGTGAGGCACTCGCCGTCGCGAGCGCAGCGCGCGAACGCGTCGTGCTCTCGGACGCGCTCGCGCGCCAGCTACGCGACTTGCTGCGCGAGACGACCGAGCGCGGCACCGCGCGCCGCGCCTTCCGCCCGCGCGGCCGACCGCTGCTTCCTGGCATCGCCGTCGCGGGTAAGACGGGCAGCCTCACCGGCACGAATCCGCCGGGCCGCTACGAGTGGTTTGCGGGCGTCGCTCCGGCCGACAAGCCGCGCCTCGCGATCGCGACCGTCACCGTACAAGGCCCACGTTGGTGGACGAGCGGAAGCCAGCTCGCCGCGCAGGTGTTCCGCGCTGCGTTTTGCCCGAACGGGAAGTGCAGCGCGGATGCCGTCGATCGGCTCGCGACGCGGAAGCACGCCCGGGCCGAGCTCGCGGCGGCTCCAGCAGACGCTATCGGGCGCTGAGGATCGCGCGCCGCGTTCGCCTCAGTCCTCGCGTCGGAACCCGGAGAGCACGCGCGAGACGACGCTGCCGAGCCCCTCGACTTCGCCGCCTTGCAAAGCCTCGACGCTGGGAAGTCGCGCCACGATCTGCTCGAGCCGAGCCCCGACGTCGGCGGGTATTCCCTCGAAGGAAAGGCCGAGTCCGCTGCCAGAATCGTGCGCGACCCGCGCCTTCACGATCACGGGCTCTTCGCGCGGCGAGGCATAAACCGCGAGCTGAAGGATGTCGCCCACCTGAAGGTTCGGGTGATACTCGATGCGCATGCCGCCGACGGACAGGTCGCGGCCTAACAGCACCGAATCCGCTTCGTCGTCGAGCCGGCCGATTTGCTTTTCGAACGAGGCACGCGAATTCTTGCGGCGCTCCCCCGGCAGGGGCGGAGGCGCGGCGATCGCCGCGGGCGCGGTGCGAGCGGTTGCGGTGCGCGCTGGCAACGCGGTGGGCTTCGCGGCGGCGAGCACCGGCTTCGTCAGCTCGGGAGCCGGCCTCGCAGGCGCGGCGGGTGCTGCGGACGCGGGTCGCACGGCGGCCTTCAAGCCGAGCACGCGCGCCTCTTCCATACCGGCAGCTTCGGAGAGCTGCCTCATCAGCGCGCGGATCTCGAGCAGCCTCTCCTTCGAGAGATTCTCGTACGCGAGCCCGATCTCGTAACGGCCGTCCGCATCGGGCTGCGCACCGACGCGCACCACTTTGCAGGACAGCGTGAGCCCGCTCGCGGAGAGTTCCTTCGGCAACGGCACACTGATGCGCGTTCCAGCGGCGAGCGGCTGCTCGGCGAGCAGCCGGCAGCCGCGTTGCGAAATGTCCGCGAGCAGCGCCTTCTTCTTCCAGAAGCCGGAACGGAACTGGACCTCGGCGCCGATCGCGACGCGCTCTTCGCGGCGCTTCTCCTCGCCTGCATACAGCGCGCGCAGAATCACGAGGCGCAGCGCGACCGGGTGCACCGGGCGCCGCAATAACAAGTCGAAGCCGACGCGGCGCAGCATCGCGCGCAGCGTGTTCGAATCTTCGGTCACGACCGCGATGCGGTAGGGCGCCGAGCGCGGCCAATCCTTGGTGAGCATTGCGCGCCGCGGCGTCGTCACGATCACGCGCTCGGGCGGCGCGACCAGCGTTGGGATCGCCGCGCCACGCAGGTGCGCGAACTCGAGCCCGAGCTCGTTCAGGAGAGACACGAGATCGTCGAGCTCTCCGTCATCGAGCAAGAGCAAAGCGGGTCGAGCCGGCATTCATCCCCCGCGCCTCGTTTCGGCCCGGCGGGCCTCATGCTGAAGCGGTTGCACTCGGCGGCCGCAGCTCGGGAAAGCTCCGCGCGGCGCCCGCGAAGAAGAGCCCGGAGAGGGCCAGCCACGCGGCGGCGCCGAGCCAGGTACGGGGCTGCGGCAGCGCCGCGCCGAAGCCGAGCTGTGGCAGGGTGGCGGCGAGGTTGTTCGCCGTGTGGCAGGCGATCGCGGCCCAGGTGCTTCCGCTGCGGCGCGCGACCGCGCCGAGCGCGCAGCCGAGCACGAATGCGGCTGGCGAATGCACGAGATCGAGATGCAGCGCGCCGAAGGCCAGCGCCGCGACTGGAATGCACCACGCGCCGACCGCCCGGTCGAGGCTGCGCTGGATCGCGCCGCGGAACAACAGCTCCTCCCCGAAGCCGGGCGCGACGCAGAACGCGAGGACCAAGAGCCACGCGTGCTGCGGCGCGGCAGCGTGAACGAGCGTGTCGAGGCGCTCGAGCGAGGTGCCCGGTGCGAGGGCCAGCGCGTCGACTGCGAACTGAAGTGCGCCCGAGAGCGCGAGCGTTCCGCCGATGGCGAGCCCGAGGCCAGAGGCGGAGAGCCTGCCGCGCACGAGCCCGAGCCGATCGTGTGCGGAGCCCCCGAGCGACACCGCGAAGGCGCCGGCGATCCCACAGAACGAGACCTGCACCGCCAGCGTCTGCCAGAGCGTGAGCGCGGCGGGCTCGAGGCCTGCGCCCAGCCACGCCGGCAGGAGCGGCGCGCCCAGCGCGGCGACCAGGGCGAGCGCGAGGGCGATGCGCGACGGCTGCGGCACACGCGCAGCTTACGCCGTGCCCTCGCCCCTTCTGCGGGACTATGCTCGCGCGATGTCCGAAGCCTCCGCGCTCGCACCGACCTTTCTCGTCGCGCTCGACGTACTCGCCGACCCCAACTTCAGCCGCACCGTCGTGTTGATGCTCGAGCACGATCCCGAGCAGGGTGCGATCGGTCTCGTCTTGAACCGCAGCACCGACGTTTCGCTCGGGGAGCTGTGCAAGACGCAGGGCTTGCGCTGGCTCGGAGCGTCCAAACTGCGGGCAGATTGGGGCGGGCCGGTGGGTGAAGACGGCGGCTGGGTGTTGCTCGACGACGTGGCGGCCGCGGGCGTCGATGCGATCGCACTGACGCCCGGGCTGCATTGGGCGCGCTCGCGTGCGGCGCTCGAGCGCATCGCCGAGAACCCGCGTCTCACGGCGCGCGTGCTGCTCGGCTACGCGGGCTGGGGCGCCGGGCAGCTCGAAGCGGAGATCGCTGCGGGCGCGTGGCTCGTGGTGCCCGTGAGCGCGGGCATCGTTTTCGAGACGCCGCTCGAGGCGCGCTGGGAGCAGGCGGTGCGCAGCCTCGGCATCGACCCCGCGATGTTGGTGGCGAGCGCGGGGCAGGGGCTGAACTAGCGCTCGCGCCCAAATCAAAAGCCATTGCTTCGAAATTCGAACTCCGTGTAGCCTGCGCGCAATGTCCTTCCGCTACGGCCAGTTCTGCCCACTCGCGCGCGCGGCCGAGGTGCTCGGGCAGCGCTGGAACCTGCTGCTCCTGCGCGAGCTGCTGCTCGGGCCCCAGCGCTTCGCGGATCTGAAGCGCAGGCTCTCGGGCATCAGCACCTCCGTGCTCTCCGAGCGACTCGGAGAGCTCGAGAGCCACGGCGTGATCGAGCGCCGCGAGCTGCCGCCGCCGGCCGCGCGCGAGGTCTACGCGCTCACCGCGCACGGCGACGCACTGCGGCCGATCCTCGGCGAGCTCGCGCGCTGGGGGCTCCACTGGATGACGACGCCCAAGCGCGGCGATCACGTCGAGCCCGATTGGGTGCGCCTCGCTGCGGAGCTGTTCGCAGCCAGCGGGCCGACGCCGGCGCGCACGTTCGCGCTGCACGCGCGCGCGCAGCGCGGTGCGCCCGAGGCGAGCTTCAAGGTCGCCGGTGGGCCGGGCGGCACGCGCATCGCCGAGGCTTCGGCTCCGGTAGACGCGAGCATCTCCGCGCCGGCGCCGTTGCTGCTCGGCCTAATGAGTGGAGCCGCGGGCGCGGCCGCCCGCGCGCGCGCCCAAAACATCAACCAAGCAGGCGGCCCCCAAGCGCGCGCCGCAATTCCAGCGCGGTTATCGAAGTGCAGCGCGCCCCACAACCCACCCCCAAAAGAAAAAAAAAA
>JANNKN010000100.1:0-8753 GCA_031396315.1 Deltaproteobacteria bacterium | reverse complement strand
GACGAGCAGATCCGCGACGGGGACCAGATCGTGGTCGAGAGCGCGGTAGAGGCGCGCAAGGGTGAAATGGTGGTCGCGATGGTGCGCGGCTCGGAGGCGACGCTGAAGCGCTTCTACCGCCGTGGGTCGAAGGTGATCCTCGAGCCCGCGAACCCGGCCTACCGCCCGCTCGAGTTTCCGGCGAGCGAAGTCGAGATTCGCGGCATCGTGCGAGGCCTGCTGCGCACTTATTGAGCCGAGGTAAAGTCGCTCGCCTCCCCCGCCGCCCGAGGTGCACCGCGACATGGCAGAATCCGATCCGCTGGAGAAGCACGTCCACGGCATTCTCGAAGGCCTCGGCGAAGATCCCGATCGCGACGGCCTCGCGCGCACGCCGCAGCGCGTCGCACGCTCGCTCCGCTTCCTGACGAAGGGCTACGCGGAGGATCCGATCACGATCCTGAATGACGCGCTCTTCGATGTGACCTACGACGAGATGGTGGTCGTGAAGGACATCGATTTCTTCAGCCTGTGCGAGCACCACATGCTGCCGTTTTTCGGGAAGGCGCACGTCGCATACATCCCGAATGGCAAGGTCCTCGGGCTCTCGAAAATCCCCCGCCTCGTCGAGATGTTCGCGCGTCGCCTGCAGGTGCAGGAACGGCTGACGATGCAGATCGCCGAGACGATCGAAAAGGTGCTGGCGCCGAAGGGCGTCGCGGTCGTCGTCGAGTCGGTGCACCTCTGCATGATGATGCGCGGCGTGCAGCAGCAGAACGCGTTCGCGATCACCAGCTCGCTGAAGGGAGCCTTCCAAGCGGACTCCAAGACGCGCTCGGAGTTCATGGAGCTGATTCGTCACCGCAAGGCGAATTTCGCCTAGCCAGCACCCCGTTCGCCGGGCGCTCGAGGGGCCCCGGAAGAGGGGGGAGCGCCCGTCCGCCCAGCCGGTCTGACGCACCGCAGCGGACTCCGTATTTGTCGCGATGCGTCAAAGCAATTCTTGATTTTTACTAGCTATCCGGACCAAACTATCGGAATTAAATTACTAAAACGCGAATTGATCGCGCTTGGCATTCGCGTCAAGGCGTCATACGCTCGATCCCGTTCGGAGGTGGGAGGCGTCGCTCGGCTCCCTCCAGTCGGGCAAAAGCCGAGGGAATTCCGCAAGTCCGGAAGGAAGTTGCAACTTTAGCGCGGTGCGTCGAAGCCCCGCCGAGTGCAACGTGCGGAGAACTCGGCACCGACCTCACACCTCCGGTCGCAGGCGGAATGCCCGTTTGCGGCGTCGCGGCGTTTGCACAGAGCGAACGGGCAGCGGCGGAGACGGAGAGGATGGCCTGCACGCGAGAACGGCGGAAGCGCCGGCGGCGGGACCGCAACCGGGGCGGCGGGGCCCTAACAACAGGAGCTGAGGGGTGGAATCGAAGAGCGACCTCTCGATAGCCGCGCGGAGACGCGCGACGTGGCGCAAGATTGCGCCGCAACACGACTTGGGTCAGGAGACTGACGCGCAGGCCGTGAAACAGGTGCGCAGCGTCGGCGGCGTGCCGGTGAATCCGTCGCGCTCGAACACGACCAGTGAGTCGCAGCGCTCAGGCGAGCGCGGCGCGCTCGTCTCGTATTTCAAGGACATCGCCGAGATCCAGACGCTGGGCAAGGAGGAGGAAGTCCTCCTCGCCAAGGAGATCGAGGCCTCGGTGCTCGGCTTCCGCGAGGGCATGCTCGCGATTCCGTGGACCGCGCTCGAAGCCGTGCGCATCTGGCGGACGCTGAAGTCCGAGGGCCGTGCGACCGGCAAGATGTGTGAGCAGTTCGGCTCGGGCTCGCCGGAAGGCGAGGATCTCGGCGCGAAGGTGGACGCGATCCTCGGCCGCACGGACACGCTGCTCGAGAAGCGCGCCGAGGCGCTCAGCTCGGGCGATGCGGCTCTCATCGAAAAGCACGACAAGCGCGCGGTTCGCCTGCTGAAGGAGGCAGATCTGTCGATGCACCTCCTCGGACGAATGCGCCGCTCATTGCTCGAGATCAAGAGCGAGGTGCTGCTGTCGCAGCGCCGCGCGATGCCGGCCTCCGATAAGCGCGCCGCAACACTGAGCGAAGCTGCGAAGGCGCGCCGCAAAGTGGAGGCGGAGCGTGCGCTCGCGCGTCTCGCAGTGCTCGAGCGCGAGCTCGGCATGCAGACGCAAGCGTTTCTGCAGGTCGTCGGGAAGATCGAGCACGAGTGGGACCGGCTGATGGAAGTGAAGAACGTCTTCGTTCAACACAACCTGAAGCTGGTCGTCGCGATCGCGAAGGACTTCCGCAACATGGGCATCGCCTTCCAGGATCTGATCCAGGAAGGCAACATCGGCCTGATTCGCGCGGTCGAAAAGTTCGAGTACCAGCGCGGTCACAAGTTCTCGACGTATGCAGTGTGGTGGATTCGGCAGGCGCTGATCCGCGCGATTCAGAATCACTCGCGCACGATCCGCATTCCCAGCCATGTGCACGACACGCTGCTCAAGTACTACCGCGCCTACAACGCACTCGAGAAGAAGCTCGGACGCGACCCGACGACGCTCGAGATCGCGAACGAGATGAAGATCGACGAGGAGCGGGCGGAGCAGCTGCAGCGCATGGTGCGCGAGCCGGTGAGCCTCGAGAAGGAAGTGCCTGGCACGGATTCGAAGAAGGTGAAGGACGTCGTCGCCGACCCGAATCCGATCTCGCCGGCGAACGGCCTCGATCACTTCCGCCTCGAGGAGGCGGCGGATCTGTCGGTCGCGCAGCTGTGCGAGCGCGAGCGCAACATCTTGCGCTGGCGTTTCGGCCTGAAGGGCGAGCGCGAGCACACCCTCGAAGAGATCGGCGGCAAGCTCGGGCTCTCGCGGGAGCGCGTGCGCCAGCTCGAGGCGCGTGCACTGGCGAAACTCCGCAACTCGGAGAATCGGCTGCGCCTCGAGGCGTTCGTGCAGGACGTGATCGGCGTCTAGCGAGCGCCACGCGAAAAGAACCACGCCCGGCTCGGGAAACCGAGCCGGGCGTTCGTGTCATGGGCCCGCTCTCGGCGGCTCGCGCCGGCTCGCTCCGAATGGCCTCGCGCTAGGACGCCGCCGCGGTGGTGTCCTCACTCTCCGGGAGCAACGCGGAGAGGTCGACGACGAGATCGCTCGAGCAGAACGGGCGCAACGCGGGGTTCAGCTCCTCGAGCGGCGACGCGACCGGGATCCCGAGACAGCGCGCCCCCTCGAGCCGCTTGCGCTCGCCTTCGAGCCATGCCTGCTCGACCGCCGTGCGCCGCTCCGCGAGTACGCGATCGCGTTCGAGCGGAAGGGCCGTTTTGACCTCCTCGGTCGTCGGCGTCTTCTTGTCGATCAGCTGGACCAGCGCGTACACGTTCTCGCCGAGCGTGTAGACGGCGCCGTCCGACGGCTTGTCCTTCGTCAGCGCGAACGCCGCATTCATCAGCTCCGGCGACATCCCGAGCTCGGGGATGAATCCGTCCGCGCGGCGTCGAATCGCCGCCGGCCGAAGGATTGGGGCAGTCTTTTCGCGGGCCGCGTCCTCGAGCGATTTGCCCGCCTTCACGGCCGCCGCGAGCGCATCCGCGTCCGCCTTCGCCTGCGTCGCGGCCGCGTCGATCCGCGCGAGATCCTGCGCCACGCGTGCGCTCGCCTCGGAGTACGGCAGCACGGCCGCCGCCTGCTTCTCTTCCACGCGAATCAGGTGCAGGCCGAACGGCGTCTCCACGATCTCCGAGAGCTTGCCGGCCTCGAGCGCGAAGGCGGCTTCGTCGAAGGCTGCCACCATCGCGCCGCGCTTGAAAAAGCCGAGGTCGCCGCCGCTCGCCTTGCTGCCGGGGTCGTCGCTGATTTCCTGGGCGACCACCGCGAAATCCTCGCCCGCCTCGATGCGCTTCTTCGCGGCTTCGAGCTTGGCGCGCGCCGCCAGCTTCGTCGGCTCGTCCGCCGCGGCATCCACCGACACCAAGATGTGACGTGCTCGCACCTGCTCGGGCGTGTCGAGCTCCGAGCGCCGCTCCTCGACGGCCTTGCGCACGCGTTCTGGGTCCTTGGTCGCGAGCTGCTTGCCCGCATCCTCGGGCACCGCGAGCTCGCTGCGCGGCTGCGAGCCATCGAGGCGCACCACCAGCAGCTGCACTTCCTCGCGGCCGTAACGGATCGCGTCGCGCACTTCGTCGTCGGAGACGGCGACGCCCGCCTCGATCAGCCGCTGCGTCTTCGCCGCGAGCAGGTCGTCGCCGAGGCGCCGCGAGAACGCGTGCTCCGAACCCCAGTTCTCCTCGATCACGCGCTGCACCTGCTCCGCGTTGTACTGCCCGCTCGCGTCGCGAGACCAAGGCTGGCGCGCGACGAACGCCTGCAGCTCCTGATCGCTGACTGTGAGCCCCATGCCCTCGCCGAGATGCGCGAGGAGTGCGTCGCGCAGCATGCCGGAGGCGGCCATGTTCACGAGGAACGGCTTCGCCGAGCGCTCGTCGAACTGCTCACCCATCGCCTGCCGGTACTGTTGCAGCTGTACGTCGACCGCGCGCTGCAGGTCGAGCGTCGAGATCGTGCGGTCGCCGAGGCGGATCGCGACTCCTCCGCCCGTCGGAGCGCCCGAGCCGGGACCGCTCCCGGCGCCGAAGTAGACCACGAACGGCACGGAAATTCCGACCAGCAGCGCCGGCATGATCCAGCGCTGTCCACGCCGAAGTACATCGAGCATCGAGAGATCCCCCGCAGTGGTGAGCCGCGACACACGAAGCCCAGGGGCGCGCAAGGTAGAAGGTGAGCGCTCTCGGGCAAACGGAAATGCGGGAATTTCATTGCCCGGTTCCCGAGGGGCTGATACCGTGGGCCCGCGTCGCCGTTGGGGAAAACGTCTTTGAAAAGCGGTTACTTATCGTTGCGAACCGCGCACTCATAAACGGCGTCTCCTCTCTCGCAGTCTCGCGCAACCGTCGTTTAGAACCGTCCCGCTCGGTCCAAAGGAGCTTCGGTGCCTTTCAAGCGAATCATCGGCTGGTTCTCCAACGATCTCGCGATCGACCTTGGAACCGCGAACACGCTCGTGTACGCGAAGGGCAAGGGCATCGTGGTGTCGGAGCCGAGCGTCGTCGCCGTGATGAAGGACGGCCGCGGGGGGCCCGACAAGGTGAAGGCCGTCGGCGAAGAAGCAAAGGAAATGCTCGGGCGCACGCCGGGCAACATCGTCGCGGTGCGCCCGATGAAGGATGGCGTGATCGCCGACTTCGATGTCACCGCCGAAATGCTTCGATACTTCATCAAGCGCGTGCACAACCGCTCGTCGCTGATTCGGCCCCGCATCGTCGTCGCGGTTCCGTCGGGCATTACACCGGTCGAGCAGCGCGCGGTGCGCGAAGCCGCGGAGTCCGCCGGTGCGCGCCAGGTTTTCTTGATCGAGGAGCCGATGGCGGCGGCGATCGGCGCTGGCCTGCCGGTGACCGAGCCGTCGGGAAACATGATCGTCGACGTCGGTGGCGGTACGACCGATGTCGCAGTGATCTCGCTCGCGGGCATCGTCTACTCGAACTCGACGCGCGTCGGTGGCGACAAGATGGACGACGCGATCATCAACTATGTGAAGCGCCGCTACAACTTGCTGATCGGCGAGCGCACCGCTGAGGCGATCAAGATCACGATCGGCACGGCGTATCCGACGGCCGAGCTGCGCACGATGGAGATCAAGGGCCGCGACCTCGTGGCCGGCGTGCCGAAGACGCTCGAGATCAAATCCGACGAAGTGCTCGAGGCGCTGCAGGAGACGGTGAACCAGATCGTCGAGGCGGTGAAAGTCGCGCTCGAACGCACGCCCCCGGAGCTCGCGGCGGACATCGTGGACAAGGGCATCGTGATGGTCGGCGGCGGCTCGCTGCTGCGGAACCTCGACGTTCTGCTGCGCGAGGCGACGGGGCTGCCGGTAATGGTGGCCGAGAGCCCGCTGACCGCGGTGTGCCTCGGCACGGGCGCATGCCTCGACAACATCGACCTCCTGCGCGAAGTCAGCATTCGCAGCTAAACCTCCGCAAGTACCTTCGCTCCCAGCGCCCCCCGCGTTGGGGAGGACATGGGCGACTTCTTCCGTCGGATCCGGCTTCCGCTGATCTTTGCGGCGCTGGTTCTACTGACGACCTTCTTCATGATCGGCGACCAGCGCGCTGCGCGGGGCGAGCGCGTCAATGCGCCATGGCCGCTTTCCGCGCTGCTCGAAGCTTCGGCGCCGATCCAACGCGCGGTGCGCTGGCCAATCGAACACGTCCGCGTGAGCTGGGCCGAGTACATCGCGCTCGTCGACGTGGGCCGCGAGAACGGCGCGCTGCGAGCGCGGCTCGTGACGGCCCTGGAAGAGAACCTCCAACTGCGCGAAGCGCTGGTCGAGAGCGGGAACCTCGAGCGGGTTGCCGCGATGCGGCGCGGTTTCGAGGCCGACCTAATGCCTGCTCGCGTGATCGGGCAGGACGTATCGCCCTACTTCCGTTCGTTGCTGCTCGATCGCGGGCGCGAGAGCGGCGTTCTCTCCGGCATGCCGATCGTCGCCGACGGCGGACTCGTGGGCCTCGTCACCGCCACGACGCCGAGCGCATCGCGCACGATGTTGCTCGTCGACCGGCGCGCCGCCGTCGATGCCGTCGTCGAACGCAGTCGTGCGCTCGGAATCGTGCGCGGCACGGGCACCGGCGCACTCGAGTTCTCCTTCTTGATGCGCGGTGCCGATGTGCAGGCCGGCGACGCGCTGCTCACGTCCGGCGTCGGCGGCGTGTATCCAAAGGGGCTGCGGATCGGAACCGTCGTATCCGTTAACGCGCAGAAGGGTGCGCTCGTGCATACCGCGCGCGCGGCGCCGTCCGTCGACTTCGGCGAGTTGGAGATCGTCTTCGCGCTGCTCGAGCGCGGGCCGTCGATGCGCCTCTTGTATGAAGGCGAGGGCGATGCGGCCACGGATGCCGCGCCCGACGTCGCGGGTGCGCCGTGAGGGAGGCGCTCGTGCTGCTAGCAGCGGGCGTGATCGCGCTCGCGGTCGAGAGCGCGCTGCTCGCGAATTTTCCGTTTGCGCTGGTGCCCGCGCTGTCGCTCCTGTTCCCGATCGCTGCGGCACTCTTGTTAGGGCCGCTCGCCGGATTGCTGGTCAGCGCCGTGCTCGGCTTCGGCGCGGACATGCTCTCGAGCGCGCTGCTCGGGCAACACGCGTTCCTGCGCATCGCCGAGTTCGCACTGGTGCGTGCCGCGATCGGACAGTTCGATCTCGTCCGGCCCGTGCCGTTCGCGCTGTTCGCCTTCGCAATCGCGCTCGCGGACGCGGCGGGCTCCGCGGCGCTGATCCAGTTCTTCTTGGGCGGCTTCGCGGCCGATCCGCGCGGGCTCGGCGCCATCGTCTTGCGCGCGCTCGCGACGGCCGCGGCTGCCCCACTCGTGCTCGCGCTCGCACGCCGCGTTGCCGCGTGGGGCGGCGGCGACGTCGACGTGCGGCGTGAGATGAGGCTCGAGACGAAGCGGCCGGTGCTCTGATGGCGCATCTCGCCGCGGCCAATGGTGCTTCGCTCGAAGGCCGCATTCGCGTCACGGCGGCGCTCGTGCTCTTGATCTTCGGCGGCTTCATCGTGCGCCTATTTCACCTTCAAGTGGTGGAAGGCGAGATGTTGCGGCAGCGCTCGCAGAAGAATTCCGTGCGCCACGTCGACCTCGACGCACCGCGTGGCGAAATCCTCGACCGCGAGGGCCGGGTGCTTGCGACCTGGCGCCCGTCTCGCGCGCTGCGCGTGATTCCCAACGACCTCGCCGATCGCACGCGCACCTTCGCCGCGCTCGGACAGCTGCTGGATACACCGGGCGCGGATCTCGACAGGATGGCGGGCCCGTCGACGGGCCTCGCGCGCTTCCGCCCGGTCACGCTGGTGCCCGACCTCGATTGGGAGCGGCTCGCGCGCGTCGAGTCCCATGGCTACGCGCTGCCTGGCGTCGAGACCTTCGAGCAGCCGCGGCGCTTCTATCCGGCCGGAACGCTCGCGGCGCATCTGTTGGGGACGCTTGGAGAAATTCAGGCGGTGCAGCTCGAGAAGAAGCAGTACGCGGGTTACCGGCAGGGCGAGGTGATCGGGCAGACTGGGCTCGAGGCGCGCTTCGAGGCGCAGCTACGCGGGCGCGTCGGGCGCCGCGACGTCGTGGTCGATGCCGCGGGCCGTGAGATCGAGAAGCTGCGCGAGTTGCCTCCGGCGGTGGGCGGCCGCGTGATCCTCGCGCTCGATCGCGATCTCCAAGAAGAGGCCGAAGCGGGGTTCCGCGCCGTACCGGAGGGCGAGCCGGAGCGCATGGGCGCCGCCGTCGCGATCGATGTGCGCAGCGGTGACGTGCTCGCGTTGACTTCGTTCCCGACTTACGACCCCAACGTGTTCTCATCGCGCATCGACAGCAAGACATGGCGCGGCTTGGTCGACGACGAGTGGAAGCCGCTGCGCAATCGCGCGATCCAGAACCACTACCCGCCGGGCTCGACGCACAAGGCGGTGATGGCCGGGGCAGCGCTCCAAGAAGGCACGATCGACACGAACACGCGCGTCTTCTGCCCCGGTTACTACTACTTCGGTGGCCGTCGCTTCGGCTGCTGGAAGAAGGAAGGGCACGGCAGCGTCAACGTGATTCAGGCGCTGCAGCGCTCGTGCGACGTGTTCTTCTACACCGTCGGCGTGCAGCTCGGCATCGACCGAATCGCGAAGCACGCGTCGAGTTTCGGGCTCGGGGACACGACCGGCATCGACCTCCCGGGCGAGG
>JANNKN010000080.1:0-1963 GCA_031396315.1 Deltaproteobacteria bacterium | reverse complement strand
GTAGCCGACGATGCGCGCGTCGGTTTCCTTGTCGATCAGCTTTGGCGTCGTGCCGCTCGAGATCAGGCTGTGAAAACCCGAAAGTGCACCGCACGCGATCGTGATGAAGCAGAACGGGAAGAGTTTCCCTGAGAACACTGGCCCGCTGCCGTCGATGAACTGCGTGAGCGCGGGGAGCTGCACGTCGGGCTGCACGATCAAGAGGCCTGCGGCCAGCAGCGCCACGGTGCCGATCTTGATGAACGCGGAGAGGTAGTCGCGCGGCGCGAGCAGGAGCCACACCGGCAGCACGCTTGCGGTGAAGCCATAAGCGATCAAGCACAGCGCGATCGTCTGCTTCGACAGATCGAAGTAGGGCCGCAGCGTCGCGCTCTCGCCGACCCAGCGGCCCGCGACCACCGCGAACAGCACGAGCGCGAGGCCCCAGATCGTCGCCTCGAGGACGCGGCCGGGGCGCACCTTCACCATGTAAACGCCCATCGCCATCGCGATCGGGATCGTGGCCGCGACGGTCGAGGTGGCCCACGGGCTACCGAACATGGCATTCACGACGACGAGGCCGAGCACGCCCATCAGGATGATCATGATCGCGAGCACGCCGAATAGCGCGGCGGCGCCGCCGACGGGCCCGATCTCCTCGCGCACCATTTGGCCTAGCGATTTTCCGTCGCGGCGCATCGAGGCGACCAGGATCGTGAAATCTTGCACCGCGCCGCCGACCACGACACCAATTAGGATGTAGAGCGTGCCGGGTAAGTAACCGAACTGCGCGGCGAGCGTCGGACCCACCAGCGGGCCGGGTCCGGCGATCGCAGCGAAGTGGTGCCCGAACGCGACCCACTTGTTGGTGGGCACGTAGTCGCGGCCGTCGGCGAGGCGGTGCGCGGGCGTGATCCGTGAATCGTCGAGCGCGAATACCTTCGCGGCGAGGAAAGCGCTGTAGAAGCGGAAGCCGATCGCGTACACGCAGAGTGCGGCGACCAGGAACCACACGCTCGAGATCGTCTCGCCGTTGGCGGTGGCGATCAGCGCCAACGCGCCAGCGCCGAGCAGCGAGACGAGGATCCAGACGAGCTTCCGCATTCGGCCCCTCTCTGAGAAGTCGCGGCATTCTGGGCGCGCGCGCCCACGCGCGCCACCGAATCCGCGCGACGCGTTAGCCTGCGCCAATGCACCGCAGTCGACTCGCCGGCTTCATCGTGGATTGCAAAGACGCAGACCCCGCGCACGCCGCTGAATTCTGGGGCCCCGCGCTCGGCCTGCGCGTGCTCGGCGGCGACGGCCCCGGTTATGTGCGCCTCGACGCGGCGCCCCACGGCCTAACGATCGAGGTGCAACGTGTCCCGCACGAGAGCCGCGTCCACCTCGATATCGAGAGCGACGACATCGAGGCGGAGGCGGCGCGGCTCGAGAAGCTCGGCGCGCGGCGCATCGGGGACGTGAAGGGCTGGGTCGTGATGGAGGCGCCGACGGGGCAGCGGTTTTGTGTGGTGCGGGCGAAGCACGCGCTCGAAGGACTCGCGGGTACGACGACCTGGCCTCGAGCCTCGGAGTAGCGAGGCGGCGCAGAGGCGGGCGGGCCGGGGGTCGGGCGGTCGGCGACTTCGGGCCCTTGGCGCGGGGGTGTGCTGTTTTGGGTGGAGGCGGCGCGTGGCGTTTGGGCGTGCTTGCGCGCTCGCGGCCGCGGCTCCGTGGCGCGGCGGATTGCGACGGTTGCGGTGGAATCCGGGCCCTGCGCTGCGACTCGCCCGGCCCCCGCCCCGCCCGCCTCTGCGCCGGCGATGCATCGTGGAAGCTGGCCGAAGCGGTTCTCAATTTGAAGGGGGAGGCGAAGCGAGAGCGCCCAACAGGCGCACACGCGTAGTTAGGAGCCAGTTCGGTACGTCTGTTATGGGCGACGGCCGCCCACCCTGGTGGCGATTGAGCCGGCGACGACGCACCCACCGCCAAGCCACCACGTTGC
>JANNKN010000067.1:0-2783 GCA_031396315.1 Deltaproteobacteria bacterium | reverse complement strand
GGCCGCGAGCTGCGGATCGTGCTCGGAGGCGGCGATCCGCGCGAAAAACTCGTGCGCCTCCGGCGCGTGCTCGCGCTGAACGAGCCCGCGCTCGCGCGCGCGGTCGCGATCGATCTGCGATTCCCGGGACAGGGCGTGCTGCGCTTCGCGGCGCCGTGCCCGCCGGAACCGAAGTTGTTGGGGGGAGGCGCGTCGCCCGAGACGGGCTCGAGCGGCGCGGCTTCGTTGGGGGGTGAAGAGCAGTGTCACGCAAAGACAACCTGATCGTCGGGCTCGACATCGGGACTACGAAAATTTGCGCAATCGTCGCGGAAGTGACGGAGACCGGCGTCGACATCGTCGGGATCGGAACGCACCCGTCGAAGGGGCTGCGCAAAGGCGTCGTCGTGGACATCGCAGCCACCGTCGATTCGATCAAGCACGCGGTCGAAGAGGCGGAGCTGATGGCCGACTGCGAGATCACGTCGGTGTATGCCGGCATCGCGGGCGGCCACATCGACGGCTTCAACTCACACGGCATCGTGGCGGTGAAGCACCACGAGGTCACGGCTAGCGACGTGCGGCGCGTGATCGATGCGGCGAAAGCCGTCGCCATCCCGATGGACCGCGAAGTCATCCACGTGATCCCCCAAGAATTCATCATCGACGACCAGGACGGCATTCGCGAGCCGATCGGCATGAGCGGGGTGCGGCTCGAAGCCAAGATCCACATCGTCACGGCGGCGGTGACCAGCGCGCAGAACATCGTGAAGTGCGCGAACAGGGCCGGCCTCAACGTGGTCGACATCGTGCTCGAGCCGCTGGCGTCCGCGGAGGCGGTGCTTGCGCAAGACGAACGCGAGCTCGGCGTCTGCCTGATCGACATCGGCGGCGGCACTACCGACATCGCCGTCTTCGTCGACGGTTCGATCAAGCACACGTCGGTGATCGGCGTCGGTGGTTATCACCTCTCCAACGACATCGCAGTCGGATTGCGCACGCCGTTCGATGAAGCCGAGCGCATCAAGAAGCGCTTCGGCGTCGCGAGTGCGCGCTTCCTCGGCAGCGACGACATCATTACGGTGCCGAGCGTCGGCGGGCGCCGCCCGCGCGAGGTCTCGCGAAAAATATTGTGCGAGATCATCGAGCCGCGCGTGGAAGAAATTCTCGGGCTCGCGCGTCAGGAGATCGTGAAGAGCGGACTCGACGCGCGCATTCCGTCGGGCGTCGTCCTAACAGGTGGCTGTGCCGCGCTCGCAGGGATTACGGATCTCGCCGAGGAGATCTTCGAGTCGCCGGTGCGGCTCGGCATGCCAGCGAACATCGGCGGCTTGCAGGACGTGGTGCGCGACCCGATGTACGCAACGGGCGTCGGCCTGATCCTGTTCGGGTACTCGCAGGCCAAGGGCAAGAGCCCGAGCCGGTTCCGAATCCGTGACGAGGGCATTTTCCGGCGCGTGAAGCAGCGCATGCGGGATTGGTTCTACGGCGACCTCGAGTAGGTCGGCCGCGAGCGGGCAGATTGCGATCTCCGCGGGCTCGCAAATTTGGGGTGCAAGGCCGCGGATTTCCTGGAAAACCTGGGTATGATGCAACGGGGTTCGCGCGTCCGCGCGCGATGGGGGGGGAGATGCCGAATGAACGAGAGCGGCGAGGCGATGGGCGCCCGCTGGGCAATCCGCTGGGCAACTTGGGGAAGGGGTTCGACCTGCTCGAGGTCGGCCCCGAAGACGACGTGAACGACGACCTCCTCGAATTCGAGGACGCCGGCGAACTGAAGGCGAAGATCCGCGTGATCGGCGTCGGCGGCGCCGGCGGGAACGCGCTCGACACGATGATTCGCTCTGGCCTCGCCGGCGTGGAATTCATCGCGGCGAACACGGACGCGCAGGCGCTCCAACACAAGTTGGCGCCCACCAAGGTGCAGCTCGGCATGCAGGTGACGCGTGGCCTCGGCTGCGGCGCGAACCCTGAGCGCGGGCGCGCGGCGGCGATCGAAGATCGTGAGAAGCTGCGCGACCTTCTGATCGGTTCCGACATGGTGTTCGTTACCGCCGGCATGGGCGGCGGAACGGGCACCGGGGCCGCGCCGGTGATCGCAGAGATCGCTCGCGAGGTCGGAGCGCTCACGGTCGCGGTGGTGACCAAGCCCTTCCCGTTCGAGGGTCGTCAGCGCGGTCGCCATGCGGAGAAGGGGCTCGAAGAACTCCACCGCGTCTGCGACACGCTGATCACGATTCCGAATCACCGCCTACTCGCGCTCGCGGGTAAAGACACGCCGATGTTGCAGTCGTTCCTGATCGCGGACGACGTGCTGCTGAACGCGGTAAAGGGCATCTCGGACCTGATTACGGTGCACGGCCTGATCAATCTCGATTTCGCAGACGTGCGCACGATCATGAACGAGATGGGCATGGCGCTGATGGGAACCGGCGTCGGCGTCGGCGAGAGCCGCGCGAAGGACGCCGCCTACGCGGCGATCTCGAGCCCCCTGCTGGAGGATGTGTCGATCGACGGCGCCCGCGGCGTGTTGATCAACATCACCGGCGGCCCGGACATGACGCTGTGGGAGGTGAACGAGGCTTCGACGCTCGTTCAAGAGGCGGCCCACGAGGACGCGAACATCATCTTCGGTGCCGTGATCGACGAGGCCATGAAGCCGGGCGAGCTGCGCGTCACCGTGATCGCGACCGGCCTCGAGGGTGAACGCGCGAAGACCGGCGACCGCAGCGAGCGAGAACGCGCACCGCGCCGCGAGTCGGCGGCAGAGACCGCGTATGTGCAGCCGATCCGCCGCGAACCGC
>JANNKN010000047.1:0-2234 GCA_031396315.1 Deltaproteobacteria bacterium | reverse complement strand
TCGCGGTCGCCGCGACTGGCGATCCGGTCGAGCGCGGTCAGGTCGTGCTCACGCTCTTCAGCCCCGAGCTCTACGCGGCACAGCGCGATTACCAGCAGGCGATCGCGAGCCGCGAACGCGCCGAGGGCGGCGCGCGGCCCGAGCGCGCCGACGCCCTGGTGCGCGCCTCGGAGCGCAGGCTCACGCTGCTCGGCATCGGGGCGGGCGACATTGCGGCGATCGCGAAGCGCAGCGAGCCGCTCGAAGCGCTGCCGATCCGCGCGCCGACGAGCGGCTTCGTGATCGAGAAGAATGCGGTGCTCGGCGGCGCCGTGAACGCCGGCGACCGCTTGCTGCGCATCGCGCCGAGCGAACGCGTCTGGCTCGAGGCGGCGATCGCGGAGGCTGATCTCGCGCTCGTGCGCGAAGGCGCTGCGGTGCGCGTCTCGCTTAGTGGCGATGCGAGCCAAGAGCCTCGCGCGGGCCGCGTCGTGCGGGTGCTCCCGCAGCTCTCGGCGGAGTCGCGCACCGCGACGGCGCGCATCGCGCTCGACGCGCCAGGCGCCGGGCTTCGCCCGGAGATGTGGGCGAGCGTCGAGATCGACGTCGCAGGCGGCGAGGGGCTCGTCGTGCCGACCGGCGCAGTGCTGCGCGCCGGCGAGCGCAACTTCGTGTTCGTCGCCCAAGGCGCCGGCCGCTTCGCGCCGCGTGTCGTCACGCTCGGCTTCGAGCAGCCCGAGGCGATCGAGATCCGCAGCGGGCTAACAGTGGGCGAGGAAGTCGTGAGCCAGGGCACCTACCTGATCGCTTCGGAGAGCCGCCTGCGTGCGGCCCTCGCGCAGTGGTAACCACAGCGAACCTGTCGGGCCCCGTGCAGGCGGGCGTGATCGCGCGCGTGATCGCGGCCTGCGCCGCGCGGCCGGTCGTGACGCTCGTACTCGCGGCGCTGGCGGCCGCACTCGGCGCGTGGAGCGTCGCGCGCACGCCGCTCGACGCAATCCCGGATCTCTCGGACGTGCAGGTGATCGTCACCAGCGAATGGCCGGGCCGCAGCCCCGGCCAAGTCGAAGACCAGCTGACCTACCCGATCTCGAGCGCTCTCCTCTCCGTGCCGAAGGCGCGCGCGGTCAGAGGCCAGAGCTTCTTCGGCGCGTCGTTCGTATACGTGATCTTCGAAGAAGGCACCGACCTCTACTGGGCGCGCTCACGCGTGCTCGAACGATTGTTAGGGATCAGCGCGGGGCTGCCGCAGAACGTGCGTCCGGTGCTCGGCCCGGACGCGACCGGCGTCGGCTGGGTGTACTCGTATGCCCTCGTCGACCGCAGCGGCGCGCTTGGACTCGCGGAGCTGCGCAGCCTGCAGGATTTCCGACTGCGCACCGCACTCGGGAGCGTGCCGGGCGTTGCGGAGATCGCTTCGATCGGCGGCGTCGTGCAGCAGCTCGAGGTTCAGCTCGATCCCGTGCGCCTGCGCGCCTTCGGCGTGAGCGCCGAGCAGGTGGTCGCAGCCGTGCGCGCGGGAAATGCCGACGCGAGCGGCGGGAGCCTCGAAGTCGCAGGGCACGAAATCTTCGTTCGAACGCGGGGTTACGCGCACACAGCTCGAGATTTTGCCGACATCGCGATCCGTGCCGACGCGGAGGGTCGGTCGGTGCGGGTGGGAGACGTCGCGCAGGTCGCCTGGACGCCCGCGCCGCGGCGCGGCATCGCGGAGCTCGACGGCGAAGGCGAGGTCGTGGGCGGCATCGTGGTGATGCGTTCGGGCGAGAACGCGCGCGCAGTGATCGCACGCGTGAAGGCGCGCCTGGCTGCGCTGCGCGCGAGCCTGCCGCCGAGCGTCGAGATCGTCTCGACCTACGACCGCTCCGAGCTGATCGAGGGCGCCGTAGGAACGCTGCGGCGCACTCTGCTCGAAGAGATGGCGATCGTCTCGCTCGTGATCCTCGTGTTTCTTTGGCATGCGCGCAGTGCGCTCGTGCCGATCGTCACGATTCCCGTCGGCGTCGCGCTCGCCTTCGTGCCGCTACTCCAACAGGGCATCACCGCGAACATCCTCTCGCTCGGGGGCATCGCGGTCGCGATCGGCGCGATGGTCGACGCCGCGATCATCGGCGTCGAGAACGTGCACCGGAGACTCGCGGCGTGGGAGCGCGCGGGCTCGGCGGGCGCGCGCAGCGAGGTGATCGTCAGAGCGCTACAAGAAGTCGGGCCGAGCCTGTTCTTCGCACTGCTGGTGATTACGGTCTCGTTCCTGC
>JANNKN010000839.1:0-3529 GCA_031396315.1 Deltaproteobacteria bacterium | reverse complement strand
GCTCGCCGAAGGCGCCGCCTGCGACGCCGCCGAGCTCGTACCCACCTACCTGCGCCGCGCCGAGGCGGAGGCGCGCCGTACGGGCAGCGCCTTCGAGTAGCCGCGCGCTCGTACGCACCGGGGTCAGACCCCGGGTGCGTACGAACGCTCCGTCGACAGCGTCCGAGCATTTCCGTAGCCTGGCCCTTTCCCAAGCAAAACCGCGCGTTTGCGGCATGAGGACGAATCCGATGGCGTTGAACATTTACTACGACAAGGATGCGGATCTCGCGCGGCTCGAAGGCAAGACGATCGCCATCGTCGGCTACGGCTCGCAGGGCCACGCGCACGCGCTGAACCTGCACCGCAGCGGCGTGAACGTGATCGTCGGGTTGCAGAAGGATTCGAAGTCGTGGCCGAAGGCGGAGGCTGCGGGCCTGCGCGTCGTTACGCCGAGCGAGGCCGCGCGCAGCGCAGACATCGTGATGCTGACCGTGCCGGATGAGACCGCCGCCGACCTCTACAAGAGCGAGATCGCGCCCGGCATGCGCCCGGGCAAGTACCTCGCCGTCGCCCACGGCTTCAACATCCACTTCCAGGCGATTCAGCCCGACCCGAGCCTGAACGTGTTCATGGTCGCGCCGAAAGGCCCCGGCCACACGGTGCGTTCGAACTACGAGCAAGGGCGTGGCGTGCCCTCGCTGATCGCGGTCCACCAGGATCCGAGCGGCGATACCAAGGCGATCGCGCTCGCCTACGCGAAGGGCATTGGCGCTGGCCGCGCGGGCATTCTCGAGACGAACTTCCGCGAGGAGACCGAGACGGATCTGTTCGGCGAGCAGACGGTGTTGTGCGGCGGGCTCGTCGCCCTAATGACTGCCGGCTACGAGACGCTGATCGAGGCCGGCTACGCGCCGGAGATGGCGTACTTCGAGACGATCCACGAAGTGAAGCTGATCGTCGATCTGATCTACGAGGGTGGCGTCGCGAACATGCGCTACTCGGTTTCGAACACGGCGGAGTACGGCGATTTCACGCGCGGCCCGCGCATCGTCGACGCCGACACCAAGGCGCGCATGAAGAAGATTCTGAGCGAGATCCAGCAGGGCGAGTTCGCGCGCGAGTTCATTCTCGAGTACAAGTCGGGCAAGGTCGCGTTCAACGCGATGCGGCGCCGCGCGGCGGAGCATCCGATGGAAGAAGTCGGCGCACGCCTGCGCAGCCTAATGCCTTGGCTGAAGGACAACCGGCTCGTCGATCGCAGTAAGAACTGAGCGAGCACGGCGGGGCGCCGCTGCGCGCCGTGAAGGAACGCGATGGCTGACGCGCAGACTCCGAAGTTTCGAGAGCGCCTGACGGGCATCGTCGCTCCGGAGGCGTACTTCTTCGGCGTGCCGCTCATGCTCGCGGGCGGCATCGCGTTCGGGGTTGGGCGGCTCGGCATCGCGCTGCCGCTCTGGGCGCTCGCGGCGTTCGTCGTTTCGTTCTTCCGCAACCCGAGCCGCGAGATTCCTGCCGGCGACGGCGTCGTGGTCTCACCCGCCGATGGGCGCATCATCGACGTCGCAGAGATCGAGGTCGCGCCCGGCGAGAAGGCGCTGCGCATCGCGATCTTTCTCAGCGTCTTCAACGTGCACGTGAATCGCGCGCCGCTCGCCGGCAAAGTCGTCGCGATCGAACGCAGCGGCACGAAGTTCCTGGCCGCGTTCAACCCCGACGCCGAGTCGTTGAACGTGCGCCTCGATCTCACGCTCGAAACCGCCGGCGGCACGCGCATTCGCTTCGCACAGATCACGGGCTTGATCGCGCGCCGCATCGTCTGCCACACCCAGGTCGGCGACTGGCTCGAGAAGGGCACGCGCTACGGGATGATTCGCTTTGGCTCGCGCACCGACGTGGTGCTGCCGCTCGGCTCGAAGCCGCGCGTCGCGAAGGGCGAGCGCGTGCGCGGTGGCAGCAGCGTGCTCGCGGAGCTGGCTGAGGGCCTGCGATGAGCGGGGCGCAGCCGCCGGAGCCGCCCTCGCCGCTGCAAGCGGGCGGGCCCGCGGCGCGCTTCGGCTTCCGCACGCGCTGCCGTCGCCGCCGCCGCACGCGTGCCGAGCGCCAGCGCGGCATCGTATCGATCCTCCCGAGCCTGCTCACCACTGGCAATCTCGCGGCGGGCTTCTGGTCGATCACGCTCTCGATGCACCACGAGCTCGAGCGCGCCGCCCTCGCGATCGTGGTCGGCGCCTTCTTCGACCTGCTCGACGGCCGCGTCGCGCGCATGACGAACGCGACCAGCCGCTTCGGCGCGCAGTACGACTCGATCTCCGACACCGTCTCCTTCGGCGTCGCGCCCGCGATCCTCGCCTACAGCGCCGCGTCTCTACCGCAGCTCGGTTGGGCAGGCTGGGTGGTCGCGTGCCTCTACACGGTGTGCGCGGGCATGCGGCTCGCGCGCTTCAACGTGACGCCCGGCCGCTTCCCGGGCCGCTTCGATGGCCTCTCCTCGCCAGCTGCCGCCGGCATGATGGTGTCCGCCGTCTGGTTCGGGGCCTGGCTTCGCGAGCACGACCTCCCGATCAACATGCCGCCGCTGCTCGCTGGCCTCGGCGTGATCGCGGTCGCGCTGCTGATGGTCAGCCCGGTGCCGTATTACAGCTTCAAGGATCTGAAGTTCCGGCGTCCGTTCCGTGCGTTGGTGCTTGCCGTGATCGCAGCATTCCTGATCATCGTCGAGTATCGGCTGACGATGTTCTGCGTCGGCTTGGTCTACGTCGCCTCGGGCCCGATCGAGTGGCTGTGGCGGCGCCAGACCGGGCGCGAGCTGGCGATCCCGACGGAGCCGACCCCTGCACCGGCCGAGACCGGATCTGGAGGCGCGACATGAGCGACGACAAGCGCATCAAGATCTTCGACACCACGCTGCGCGACGGCGAGCAGTCGCCGGGCTGCAGCATGAATCTCCCCGAGAAGCTCGCGATGGCGCGTCAGCTCGCGAAGCTGAACGTCGACGTGATCGAAGCCGGCTTCGCGATCGCGAGCGAAGGCGACTTCGAGGCGATCAAGGCCGTCGCCGAGGAGATCGGCAACGACGTGACGATCGCGAGCCTCGCGCGCACCGGCGACGCGGACATCGAGCGCGCAGCGAGCGCGCTCGAGAAGGCGAAGAAGCGCCGCATCCACACCTTCATCGCGACCAGCGACATCCACCTCCAGCACAAGTTGAAGATGGGCCGCGAGGACGTGATGGCCGAGGTGGACCGCGCAGTGCGCAAGGCCGCGCAGTACACCGACGACGTCGAGTTCTCCGCGGAAGACGCGACGCGCACCGACTGGGACTTCCTCGTCCAGATCTTCAAGCTCGCGATCGCGGCGGGCGCGACCACGCTCAACGTGCCGGACACGGTCGGCTACACGACGCCGGTCGAGTACCACGACCTGATCCGCTATCTGCGCCTGCACATTCCGAACAGCGAGCGCATCACGTTCTCGCTGCATTGCCATAATGACCTGGGGCTCGCGGTGGCGAACTCGCTCGCGGCGATCCAGGCCGGCGCGCGGCAGG
>JANNKN010000785.1:0-1971 GCA_031396315.1 Deltaproteobacteria bacterium | reverse complement strand
GTGTGCCGGAGCGCCGGCGCGAGACGAACTACTTCTTCTTGATGAGCCGCGCATTCGACTGGCTGCGCGACTACGTCGAGCAGCACGACGATTTCATCCGCCCCGAGCGCTATCGCAACGAAGTGCTCGGCATGCTGCGCGACACGAGCGGGCTCGGCGACCTCTCGATCTCGCGCCCGAAGACTCGGCTCGACTGGGGCATCGAGCTGCCGTTCGACCGCGAGCACGTTTGTTACGTATGGTTCGACGCGCTCGTCACGTACCTCACGGGCGCGGGCTTCGACGGCGCGAAGGCGATCGCGGAGCAGTCTGAGGAATTCACGCAGCGTTGGTCGGTCGCCGAGCACCTGATCGCGAAGGACATCCTGAAACAGCACGCGATTTTCTGGCCGACCATGCTGAAGGCGATGGGCCTCGCGCCGCCGCGGCACCTGAACGTGCACGGCTACTGGAACGTGGACGCGCGCAAGGTCTCGAAGAGCCTCGGCAACATGATCTCGCCGCTGCTGCTGCGCGATCGTTACGGCTTCGAGCAGGCGCGTTACTTCTTGTTGCGCGAGATGAGCTTCGGCAACGACGCGAACTTCACCGAAGAGGCGCTCGTCGAGCGCGTGAACGCGGATCTCGCGAACAACCTCGGGAACCTGCTGAGCAGAACGCTGAACCTCGTCGAGAAATTCTGCGGCGCAAAGGTGCCGGAGCCGGCACAGCGCGGAGACGCGGAGCTGAAGCTCGCAGAAGCGGCTCCGGTCGCGATTGCGGATGTCGAGGCTGCGATGGCGGAGCTGCGCTTCCACGACGCGCTCGCGGCCATCGTCGCGTTCTCGGTGAAGGTGAATCAGTACGTGGACGCGCACGCGCCCTGGAAGGCCGCGAAGCAACCGGGCAGCGAAGCGATTGTGCGCACTACGCTCTATCACGCCTGCGAATCGCTACGACAGATTGCCTTGCTGCTCTCGCCGTTCCTCCCCGCCGCATCGCGCGAAATCCTTGCGCGTCTCGGTCAGCCGGAGGCGCTCGCCAACGCGCGCATCGAAATGGTGCGCGGTCCCGCGCTCGTGCCCGGCACGCCGACCGCCAAGGGCACTCCCCTCTTCCCGCGCCTCGCGCCCCCAGCGGCCGCGCAGTGAAGCCGCGCGAGCCCCGCATCTGCAACGTGCGCCTGGCGACGAAACGCGGGCTCGATGAAACCCGCAAGCCGCGAGCGCCCATGCTGGTATGGGCTCGATGCGTAACGCGGCGCGCAGCGAGCCGGAGTCCGCGGAGGCGAGCGAAGCCCAGGAAAAACCGAAACGAGGCACTGATTGAATGTGCCCGGACGCCCGCGTGACCTCGACCTCGTGGATCGACTCCCACTGCCACGTCACCGCCGACGAGTTCGCGAGCGATCAGGCCGACGTGATCGCGCGCGCGAGCGCGGGCCACGTCGACACGCTGATCGCGATCGGCGCGGGCTACGGCGTGGCGGCGAACGCGCGCGCCGTCGAGCTCGCGGCGCGCGACTCGCGCGTGTTCGCGACCGTCGGCGTGCACCCGCACGACGCGGCGCAGCTCGACGATTCCGGCAAAGCGCAGCTGCGCACTTGGCTCGCGGCGCCGCGCGTAGTCGCGGTCGGCGAGTGCGGCCTCGATTACTGGTACGAGCACGCGCCGCGCGCGCAGCAGCGCGAAGTCTTTGCATGGCACGTCGCGCTCGCGCGTGAGCTCGCGCTGCCGGTCTCGATTCACGTGCGCGGGCGGGACGGCGACGCCTACGAGGAGCTGCTCGACATCTGGCGCGCCGAAGGCCGCGGCGACGTGACCGGAGTGCTGCACTGCTACACCCACGACCTCGCGTTCGCGCGCCGCGCCCTCGACGCGCGGTTCTACGTCTCCTTCTCCGGGATCCTCACCTTCAAGCGCGACCGGGGACTGCGCGAGGTGGCGGCGGCGCTGCCCCTCGACCGCGTGCTCGTCGAGACCGACGCGCCG
>JANNKN010000783.1:0-2245 GCA_031396315.1 Deltaproteobacteria bacterium | reverse complement strand
CCCACGCTGTCGGTGTGTCCCTCGACCGCGATCCCGCGGCCTGGGAATTCATTCAGCAGCCCCGCGACCTCGCCGAGCGCGCGCTCGGCGCCGGGCTGCAGCTCGGCGCTACCGGTGGCGAACAGCACTCCGCGCATGGTCATGACGAGCCCGCGCTCGGTCTGCTCCGCCTTCATCTCCTGGACGCGCGCCTCGAGCTCGCGAGCGCGGTCGATCGCCGAGGCGGCCACGTTCTTCGCCGCCTCTGCGTCGGCGAGATTCTCCGCCGACTCGGACATCGCCGAAGCCGCAACCCGGCGAGCCGTCTCGGCGTCGGCGAGATTCTCCGCTGATTCGGCGCGCGCGATCTCAGCCTCTTGCGTCCGCGCATCGAGCCGCAACTCGTCGCGCTGCTTGCCGAGCGCCACGGTCTCCGCCTCGAACGCGCCCAGCTCACCCGTGATACGCGCAATCTGGATGCGCTGCTTCGTGACGTAGGTGAGATGCTCGCGCTCCGCGCGTGCGCTCTTGCTCGTGGCTTCGAGCCGCAGCAGCGATTGGCGGGCGTCGTCGAGCTGAATCGCGGCGTGCTGGGTGACGTAGGGATCAGCGGCCACTTGTTCGTATTCGCTTCTCACGACACCGAGCTGGGGCGCCGGTGCGCTCGCACAACCCGACACCCAAGCGAGGGCAAGCAATCCGGCCCAACGAAAACCATTAGCGAGTGCCATGATCGATCTCCTCTTGCATCGCATGAAGCGTCTGCTTCAGCTCCTGGTTGGCTTTGTCTGCTTCGGCGCGGCGCGCCTTCACGAGCGCGAGACGCGCGTTGACTTCGGCTTGCTCAGCCGAGCGGCGCGCGGGCTCGTATTCCTTCGCAGCGACGCTGCGTTCGGCAGCGGCGAGCTCCTCACGGGAGAGCTTCAGCTCGAGCTCGGCGTGCTGCGTGCCGCCACTTCGTTCGGCTTGCTCGAGCGCCAACTTGGCGCGACCGATTTCTTCTGAAGGCGCGGGCGTCGAGGCGCAGCCGAGCGCCGCAAGACTGACGCTGCACGCAACGGCGAGAAGATTCTTCATGAGTTCCTCCGGTTATCAGGGAGGAACCAGAGCAAATCGCGTGCCATCCCGATGCGGCGCGCACAAGGCGTTGGCGCTCCCGCGCCATGCAGCTTCTACAAACCGCCCCGCGGAAACGCGCGCTTCGCCCCCCACGCACGCGCTCCTCGGCTGAAAGCCGCGCGCGCGCCCAAGACGCTCGGCACGCGCCTTGCTCTCAGGACTCGACGAGCCGACTTCGCATTCAGGAGGAGCCAGATGAAACGCCATCCCTGCCGAAAGCCGAGCTGCCATTGCGTCGGGCAGGCCGCCTACGACGGCTACTGCAGCCACGAATGCTCGACGGGAGAGCCGAGCCGAATCTTGGCCGACGCGTGTTCCTGCTGGCATGCGCCGTGCGTCGTCGCCCCGATCGCTTCCGAGGCCGCGCACGCGCGACCCGCGATCCTACGGTCGTTCGCCGCCTCAGTTGGCGCGCGATTCGAAGATCAGCCGAGCGTTACGCGCACCCGATGAGTCGCGCCGTCGTCGACTAGATCGACGCGCGCAGGGTCTCCCGCGATCTCGGCGCCATCGAGCTCGAGCCGAGTCACACCGCGGCAAACTGCGCGCGGGTTCTCGAATTGGATCTCGTACTGGGTCGTGCGATGACGGAAGGAGATCTCGAACTCGCGCCAGCTCTTCGGCACGCAGGGGTTCAGCCAGAGCACGTCGCCTTGAAGCTGGAAGCCCAAGATCGACTCGAGGCCGACGCGATACATCCAAGCCGCTGAGCCGGTGTACCAACTCCAGCCGGCGCGGCCGACGTGGGGCGCCTCGCTGTAGACGTCCGCGCTGACGACGTACGGCTCTGCCTTGTAGCGATGGCTCGCGGCGCGTGTGCTCGTGAGCCGGATGGGATTCAGGAACGAGAACACCTCCGCTGCACGATCTCCGTCGCCAAGCTGGGCGAAGGCGAGCGCCGTCCAAAGTGCGGCGTGCGTGTACTGGCCGCCGTTTTCTCGGACGCCGGGCGGATAGCCGGCGATGTATCCGGGATCCGGCCGGGAGTCCGAGTCGAAAGGCGGCGTGAATAACAACACGAGACGCTCGGCGCGCCGAATCAAGCGCTGGTCCACGGCGGCCATCGCTTGGGCAGCCCGCGCTGGATCGGCAGCGCCGGAGATGACCGCCCACGACTGCGCGATCGCGTCGATCTGGCAGACCGCGC
>JANNKN010000768.1:0-6817 GCA_031396315.1 Deltaproteobacteria bacterium | reverse complement strand
GACCTCGACGATCATGTACGGACACCTCGAGAAGCCGCATCACATTGCGACGCATCTCGAGGTGATTCGCGACCTCCAGAAGGAGACGGGCGGCTTCACCGAGTTCGTGCCGCTCGGCTTCATCCACGAGAAGAACACGCTCGGGCACGTGGACATCACGCGGCCTGGTCCGTCGGCAGCAGAGGATCTGAAAATGATCGCCGTGGCGCGCCTCTTCCTGCGCCCGCACATCGTGAACGTGCAGATGTCGTGGGTGAAGATGGGGCCGAAGCTCGCGCAGCTCTCGCTCGCGGCCGGCGCCAACGACTTCGGCGGCACGCTCATGGAAGAGTCGATCAGCCGCGAGTCCGGTTCCGATTTCGGCGAGAACCTGCCCGCCGAGGAGATGCGGCGCCTGATTCGAGAGATGGGCCGCACGCCGGTCGAGCGCAGCACCACCTACAAGGTTCTGCGTCGCTTCGACGATCCCGCGAACGATCCGCCTTCGCTCGAGCCCGAGCATCTGCGCCCGATGTCGGGGCCCTCGCGCTTCCGCGGTGAAGCCGGCGTGCAGCGCGTACGCGAGCGGATCGAGGCGGAGACGCGCTAGCGGCGCTTCGTTCCGCGCCGTTCGAGCCGTGCGGCGAGCTCCTCGACCTGATAACGCAGCGGCGCGCGCTCGAGCAGCGCGCGCTCGATCGCGCGCATGGCGTTTGCGACGGCGGGATGGTCGCGGCCGAGAGCGCGCCCGATCTCGGACAGGCTCGCGGTCGTGTATTGGCGGCACAGATACATCGCGAGCTGGCGCGGGCGCAGCGTCACACGGCGACGCGAGCGGCCGGCGAGCTCGCTGCGCCGTACGCCGAAGAATTGCGCGACGGAGTCGATCACGTCGTCGAGTGAGAGCGCCGGACCGCTCGGCCCGGCGACCTTGCGCAGCGCGCTCTCGGCGAGGGCACGGTCGATCGGGCGCCCGAGCAGCGCCGCGCTCCCGACGAGTTGCATCAACACGCCTTCGAGATCGCGCACACTGCCGTGCACCGTGTCGACGAGCAGCTCGAGGCAATCGCTCGGCAAGCGGAAGCCGCCGCGTGACGCGCGATCGCGCAGGATGTCACGCCGAAGCTCGCGGTCGGGTAGATCCATCTCGGCCACGAGGCCGCTCGAGAGCTGCGAGGCGAGCCGCGAATCGAGGCGCGTGAGTTCGCGCGGCAGGCGGTCTGCCGTGAGCACGACGCGCGTGCCGACCAGGCGCAGGTGTTCGAGCGTGTGGAAGAGCTCGAGCTGCGTCGCGTTTTTGCCTTCGAGGAACTGCACGTCTTCGAGCACGAACAAGTCGCACTCGCGGCGGAAGCGACGGCGGAAGGCAGGCGTGTCCTGCTCGCGGATCGAAACCATCAGCTCGCTCGTGAACGCCTCCGCCGAGGTGTAGAGCGCCTTTTGCGCACCGCCGCGTCGCGCCTCGTGCACGACGGCGCGCGCGAGATGGGACTTCCCGGTGCCGGCCGGGCCGACCAAGCAGAGCGGACCGCCGCCGAGTGCGCGTCCGCGGGCGACCGCAAGCGATGCCTCGCGAGCCAGCGCATTGCCTGGGCCGACGACGAAGGTGTCGAATGTGTGGGGAAGCGCGAGCTGCGCGGCGGGCTGACTCGCGGGCTCGACGTGCATCATCGCTGGGCGGACGGGCAGCGAAGCGCGCGCCTGGCCTGCGCCCGCCCGCAATGGCAGCGTGGGCACGGCTTCGACCGCGACCGCAATCGCCAGCGCGGGGAGCACGGCATTGCCGACCGCAAGCTCCCCGAGCGTATTCGGCGTAAGTGCGAGTTCGCGATCGACTTCGATCTGCACCTCGACGAGCTCGCCCGACTCGGCGGCGAGGAGCGACTGAATCGTCGTCAGATACCGCGTGCGAACGCGCTCGGCGTGAAATGCCGTCGGCGCAATCAGCGTGAGCGCAGACCCATCCGCGCGAATTCCGAGGGGGAAAATCCACGCTTTCAGGGCGAGCGGCGGCAATTCGGCAGCGAGACGGCGGAGCGCGCCATCCCACGCCGTGAGGGGCGAGGGCATCCAGAGTCCGGGGGAGGATTGGGGTTGGGGGAGGATTCCGGGGGTTCTGCCGGGATGTGCCGGACAGGACCCGCCAATACGCGACGGAGTAGATCACTTCGCGCCGAATGCGGCAAAGCCGCGCGTTCTCGATCGCGTCACCGCACCGACACCGAAGCGGTTCACGCGATAAACCGTTTCAGCGCTTAGGGAACCGGCGTTTGCATCCGAAAACTCGCCGTCAAACCGGGCAGTTCGAGGCCTTTCGTGAAGGCGCGGCACCTGCTGCGTTTTGGTGTCACCCGGGCAATTCGGGTGAGCTACGAATCTATTGAATTCTGCAGTATTCGTCGTTTTTTAACATAAAACTCTCTGGAATCAGAGGCGGGTTCGGCGACTCACCCGTCAGTGGAGCGTCGAGCCGCCGTCGGCCTGCCCCAAGGCGAGGGCGCGATAGAACGCGAGCGTCTGTGCGATGCGTTCCAGGCGCTCGGCGGCGCTGGCGGCTTCGAGCAGCGCTTGCTTCTCCGGGCCGGGCAGGTGCAGCGCGTGGGCCACCTCGCACGCAAAGCGTCCGTCATCGAGAGCCTCGAGGCGCGCGAGGTCGAGGTTCGCGCCGAGGCCCTCTGCGGCGATGAGCGCGCCGAGCTCGCGCACGACCTCGGCGCGCTGCGCGAGCGCCTGCCCGCCGTCGCCCGCGATCTCCTCTAACAACTCGACTCGAGCCACGCGGTAGAGCCGGTCACTCGGGCGCAGCGGCTCGCTCAGAATCCGAAAGCGCGACGTTGCTTGCAGCAGGATCAAGAAGCGGCCGTCCGCGAGACGCTGATGCTGCGCGATGAAGCCCGCGCAGCCAGTCGCGAATAGCGGCGGGTCGCCCGACATCTCGGGGAGCGCGTCCGGGCGCACCGTAGCCATCCCGATTCGGCGCTCACCGGCGAGCGCATCCGCCGCAAGCGCGCGATAGCGCGGCTCGAAGATGTGCAGCGGCGCGGCACAGTGAGGAAACAATGCGGGCGCCGCGAGCGGGAAGAGCGGCAGCGAGAGCGTCGACACGGTTGCACGATACTTGACGCGTACGGCGCGCGCCGAGAAGCTGCGCGGTCGTGGAGCGGATACGCCCGGAAGAACTGATCGCGCGCCTCAATCGCGACGGTGCTGCCCTCGCGTCGCGATTCGAGCTGCGATACCGCGCGATCGAAGCCGAGCGCCCGCGCGTCAAGCGGCGCTATGGCGTCTGTTATGCCGACGGCACGATTCGCATCCGGCTGCGGCACGCCGCGACCGGCAATGCGCTCAAGTACTCGAGCCTCGTGAACACGCTCTGTCACGAGCTGGCGCACTTGAAGCACTTCAACCACGGGCTCCGCTTCCAGCGCTTCTACCGGCAGATCCTCGAGTACGCGCGCGCCGCGCGCATCTATCTGCCGGGGCCGGATCGGCCGCAGCGCGTCGCGGGGCCGCCCAAGCTCGCCCCTCCGATTTACGCGGCCAGCGCGCGCCGCCCGATCGCGACAGCCGCCGCGGCGCGTGCAGTTCGCGCACGCCCGACCCCTACAACCGCAGCCCGCGGCCCCCTCCAGCTCACCCTCTTCGAGGCCGAGCGAGGCTGATCAGCCGCCCTGGGAGTCGTAGTCCTCGAGCGTGTTCGGGCCCTCGATCACTTCGATCGAAATCGAGTCGCAGGCGATTGCCTTGTCCAGGATCTCTTTCACGAGTCCTTCGACCGTGAGCTCATCGTATTCCGCCATCGCGTCCTCGAGGGAGGGCCCGCTGATGGTGAATGCGAGGTTTGCCTTGATCCTGACGTCCATTACTGGCTCCGGCGCTCGTTTTCGGCTCTCGATCGTTTCCCGGTTCGTGGGGTCTCGCGATGAGCGAGTGCCCGTAAGTCCTTGAAAATAAAGGGCTATTCGGAACGGGGCGAGATCATACCCGACACGTTCTGCGAAGGCTACGAAAATACTGCGTCTTTTCGCGCGTTTGCGAGGTTTTGACGGTCGCGGAGTGGCTCACTCGATGCGCGTGCCCTGCCGAAGTGCGAGTCAGCATGTGGCTCCGCACTTGGTTCACACGACGGCTGCTCGATTGGCTTTCGGAGCCCATTCCCGCGTACGAGCAACGCGTCTGGAACGACCCGCACGCCATGCGCCGCAGCATTCGGAAAGGGGACGTGGTGCTGGTCGAGGGCGACAACCGCATCTCGGTCGTGATCCGCTACCTGACGCAGAGCAGCTGGTCTCACGCGGCGCTCTACATCGGCGACGAGTTGCTGCGGCATGGCGGCGCAGTCGCCGAGCGCACGCGGCGCGAGTTCGGCGCCGACGCCGAGCACCTGCTCGTCGAAGCGCTGCCGCGCGGCGTCTTGGTGGCGCCGCTCGCGAAGTACATCGACTACAACGTGCGCATCGTCCGCCCGCACCGACTGCGCCCCGAGCATCTGAAGCAGATCCTGGATGAGGCGATCGGCGCGATCGGGTGGCAGTACGACCTGCGCAACGTGTTCGACCTCCTCCGCTACCTCCTGCCCGTGCAGGTCGTCCCGCATCGCTTCCGTCGCGACGCGCTTCACTTCGGCAGCGGCCAACCCACCGAAGTGATCTGTTCGAGCCTGCTCGGCCGGCTGTTCGCCCGCGTTGGTTTCCCCGTCCTGCCGCAGGTCGAGTTTCCCGACGTCGACCCGGACGGCGGCCGGGTAGGGCTGCTCGGCCGCATGCTCGGCCACGAGAGCGAGCACTTCACCGGTCTGTTTCGCATGCGCCATCCGACGCTGCTCACGCCGCGCGATTTCGACCTCTCGCCTTACTTCGAGGTCGTGAAGTTCAACGTGATCGCGGCCGGTGCATTCGACTATGAGCGCATCCATTGGGCCGCGTTCGATCAAGAGGAGCCGGAGCTGTAGCTCGCGCGCCTAATGGGTCGCTTCGCCGAGCGCCCAGACGCGCCCACGCGCGAGCACGCGCAGCCCCGCCTCGTCGCTTGCAACCGCAGCGACGCGCGCAGCGCCGATCGTGCGGCGAATCAGCTCGAAGCCTGCGTAGCGCTGCGCGCGCGTCGACGTCGCATCGTCGCAGGCTCGCTCGCTGCGATACGCGCTGCGCACGCGCGCGAGCAGCGGGCTCGCATCGTCGCCGCGCGCGATCGCAGGCAGCGCGAGGTGCGCGAGCAGTGTGCCGAGATCGAACGCGGCGTCGCCCACGTGCGCGATCTCGGCATCGAGCAGCTTCACGCCGCCGCTTGCAGGGAGCAGCACGTTGCTCGCCTGCACGTCCGCGTGCACGAGCGCGCCGCGCGGGCTCAGGTATTGCGCGTACGCTGCACCGGCTGCGCGCACGAGCGCAGCATCGCCGCGCGCTGCGTACGCGGCCGCGTCGAGCCGCGGCGAGAGGCCGAAATCGTTCGCGCGATACGGCAGCACGAAGATGTGCTCGCCGTGGAGCTGGCGCATCGCGTCGTTCGCAAAGCGCGCGGCTAACGCGTCATCGCCGCTGGTCGCCGCGTGCAATCGCGCGAGGAAACGCGCGAGCGCTTCCATCTGCGGGGCGACCTCGGCACCGCGCTCGAGCGCTGCATCGAGACGCTCGGCGCTGCTCAGATCCTCGAGTACGAGCACGCGGTTCGGCTCGTCGAGCAGGAGTACGCGCGGGCAGACGCCGTCCGCGTCGTGCGGCCGCGCGAGCTCGAACCAGCGCGCTTCGAATAACAAGCGCTCGGTGGGAGCCTGGTACTGCGGGAACCGCTCGAGCGCGGGCCGCGCCTGTTTCAGCACGAACGCTCGCGCTCGCGCGCCGCCCACGACCACGCGCCGCACCCAGTTGATGTTGCCGTCGCCGCTCGCACTCACCGCGATCGGCTCGCCCGCGTGCGCGAGCCCGAGCTCCCGCAGGTACGCAGGGATCCCTTCGTCCGTGAGCATCCGTTGCGCAGGCATCGCCGCTATCCCCGCGAGAATTCCCTCAAGACGGCTGCTGGCTCGCCGAAGCTACAGGCAGGCAACCGGGTCGAGCTGGGGGGTGAGACCCGGAAGCTGCGAGCCCCGAGGCGGCAACGCCTCGGGGCTTTCTGCTCTCTGCCGAGCTCTCGCGAGCCGCTGGCGTCACTCGCCCTGCAGCTGGTGCGCTTCCTCGGGCGATGCGACATCGCTGTGGCACTCGGCCTTCTGCCCCGCTTCCGCGCCCACCTTCGCGCGCGTCTTGCTCGCGAGCCGGTGCAGCTCCGCGGGCGAGAGCACGCCGCGCTTCTCGAGCACCGCCTTCTGTTCGTCGGTCAGGGCGGCTGAGATCTTCGGCGACGTCCAGGCGTAGCGCTCGTCCTTCCCGCTCACGAACTGGATGATCTCTTTGCTGATGCGCACCGAACACCAGTCGTGACCGCACATCGCGCAGAAGTCGGTGTCGACGTCGAGGTCTTCGTCGTGATAAGCGCGTGCGAGATCCGGGTCGAACGACAGCTCGAAGTGACGCTCCCAGTTCAGCGCCGCGCGCGCCTTGGTGAGCTCGTCGTCGCGGTCGCGCGCGCCCGGGATGCCGAGCGCCACGTCGGCCGCGTGCGCCGCGATCTTGTACGCGACGCAGCCTTGCTTCACGTCGTCCTTCTTCGGCAGGCCGAGGTGTTCCTTCGGCGTCACGTAGCAAAGCATCGACGCGCCGTGATAAGCGGCAGCGGTGGCTCCGATCGCGCTCGTGATGTGGTCGTAGCCGGGGAAAATGTCCGTAACAAGCGGGCCGAGCACGTAGAACGGCGCGCCGTGGCAGAGCCGGCGCTGCAGCTTCATGTTGTATTCGATCTG
>JANNKN010000746.1:0-4678 GCA_031396315.1 Deltaproteobacteria bacterium | reverse complement strand
GAAGTAGAGGCCCGGCACGAGGCGCGATTCGAGCGTGCGCGCCGCGACTTCTTCGAGGGGCACGCCGCCGCCGGTCACTTCGGCGGTGCGGTAGCCCTCGTCGCCCGCGATCTCGAGTGGGCACGCGCCGAGCCTCGCTGCGATGCGGGTGCGCTCTTCGCGTGTCAGGCGCGCGAGTGCGCGCTCGGGGTCGACTCCGCTGCGCGCGACGAGTGCGTCCGCGAGGCGCTTCGGGAGCTGCGCGCGCGCGAAGCTCTGCAGCGTGCGCGCGCCGCCTTCGCGCAGGCGCGCGTCCCACGCGGCTGCGTCGTCGCCCAGCCACGCGGCGTGCAGCGCGACGCCCTGATGACTCGCGCGCGCGAGGTAGTGCGAGATGTCGAGCACGACCGGTCCGCTGAAGCCGCGGTGGGTGAAGAGCAGGTCGCCGCTGCACGTACCCAACAACTCGCTCCCGCGCAGTGCACTCAGCTTCGCGCGCACGCTCACGCCCGCGAGCTCGGCCCAGCGCGTGTCGCTCGCGAGCAGCGGTACGAGCGCGGGGTAGCGCGAGCGCAGGCGATGTCCGAAGCGCTCTGCAGCCTGATGACCCCAGCCGTCGCTCCCGGTCTTCGGGAGTGAGAGCCCCCCCGTGCAGAGTGCGATGCGCTCCGCGCGCACGCGCTCGCCGCTCGCCAGCTCGAGTTCGAAGCGCGCGCCGTCCTCGGCGCCCGCAGCGAGTGCACGCAGCTCGCGCACGCGCGCGCCGGCGCGCAGCGTTACGCCCGCGCGCTCGCAGGCGCCAAGCAGCGCGCGCGTGATCTCGCTCGGGTCGTCGCTCACCGGAAACAGCTTCCCCGTCTCTTCGAGCTTCAGCGGCACGCTGAGATCGTGCTCGAAGAACGCGCGCACTTCCTCGAGCGGCCACGAGAGCAGCACGTTGCGCAGCGCATTGGGCGAGCCCTCGCTGTGAAAATCGCTCGGCTCTGCGCGCGATGGAAGCACGTTGCAGCGCCCGCCCCCGCTCACGCGAATCTTCGCGCCGGGCTTCGCGTGCGACTCGACGAGCAGCGTCCGCACCCCGCCGCGCGCGGCGAAGAGCGCGGCAAGGAGGCCCGCTGCGCCCGCGCCGATCACCACGAACGGCCACGGCGCGTTCGGGTCGTGCACGCTCGCATCGCGCGCGGAATCGGGCTTCACTCGCACCTCACTCGCAAAGGAGAGCACGATGACGCAGGAAGAGAAGAACCGCGCGCTGGTAGAGCGCTTCTGGCACACGGTCTACGTCGAGCGCGACTACGACGCGGTCGGCCGCTTCTTCACCGAGGACGGGCTTTATCAGGACGTCTCGGCGCCGGATCCGGGCGGAGTCGGCCCGGCGGGCGTCGCGCGCCGCCTACGCATCGGCCACGAGCCGGTGCAGGCCTTCGATCACGAAGTCCACCGCATGATTTGTCAGGGCGACGTCGTGATGACCGAGCACACCGAGACCTGGAAGTTCCACACCGGCGAAGTGATTCCGCTGCCGTTCGTGTCGGTGCAAGTGATCCGCGGCGACAAGCTTGCGCTCTGGCGCGATTACTCGGATCTCACACAGCTGCTCGGCAAGATGCCGAAGTGGTGGCTCGAACACATCATGAAGGCGGCGGCCGCCGACTGACCGGCGCGCAGCGAGCCGAGGGCTCGCGGCTCGCTCACTCGCCCGGCTTGCGACCCCACACGTATCGCAGGCCACCACCGGGAAGGATCGCCTGCGTGCCGACCTGCGCGAACCCGGCGCCGCGCAGCGCGGCTTCGAGCCGCGCGGGGTCGGGGAGGCCGGACAGGTTCGCGTGAGCGCGCAGAAACAGATCGAAGCTGGCGAGCGTCGCGCGCATTCCCGAAAGGCGCGCGAACCGGCCGTCGGGAAGCACGGGCGTCTGAACCGCCACGAGACCACCGGGCGCGAGGTGCTCGGCGATGCGTGCGAACAGCGCCGGCCAGCGCGCTTCGTCGAAGTAGTGGAGATTGTTATTGAGCAGCGCGAGATCGAAGCTGTGCGACAGCTCTGCGTTGAAGAAATCGCCGACGCGAATTTCCGCGCGGCGCTGCACGTGGGCGGCCTCGAGCGTTTCCTGCGCGCGCTCCGCGACGCTCGCATCGAGCTCGACGCCGGTGCCGAGCGCATCGCGATAGCGCGCGAGCAGCTTCGCGAGCATGTGCGCCTCGCCGCAGCCGATGTCGAGGATGCGGCGGACCCTTTTTGCGCCCGGGATGCGCTGCAGCGCCGCGAGTGCTCGGCGCTCGCCGAGGCGTGACGCGCGCGCCGTGCGCAGCGCATCTTCGCGGGAGCCCCAGGTGGGGCGGCGCTCGCTCTGCATCAGCTCGGGAATGTGTGAGAGCACGGGCGCGTAGGCATACGCGGACTGATCGAGCGCGGCGCTCGCGGCATCCGCATCCGGGCCTTCGAGCAGCCAGCGCGCGAGGCCGGTGACCCGAAAGTTCTCGCCCTCGCGCTCCACGAGCCCGTGCGCCTCGAGCGCGATCAGCCACGCCCCCGCGAGGTGTTTGTCGAGTGCCTGAGAAGTCGCGAGTGAATCCGCGCTCGTCCATTCGCGCAGTGCGACAAACAGGCCGGAGCGCAGGCCGGAGCGCAGCAGCGCCGCGCGCCCTTCCGCGCGCATCAGGGCAGCCAGCGCAGCACTGTGTCTCAGGTCGTCGAGCATCCGAGGCCTATCGGCCAGCCGGCGCTGCGCCCCGAGTGATGGACGACCCGCGCCGCGCGCGAAGGAGCCGATGCGCCCGACTCCTCACCCCAATTCGAGGTTCGCGTAGCGCACCAGCACGGTCTTCACGCCTGCGCGGTCGAACTGGATGCGCAGCTTCTGCGAGGGCCCGCCGCCGATCACTTCGAGCACGACGCCGGCGCCAAAGATCGGGTGCTTGAGCCGCGTGCCCTTGCGCACGCCGGCCTCGCTCGCAGCGTCGTCGGCGCCGCCTTGGTCGTACGAGTAGTCGTAGTGCCGGCCTTCGCTGCGCGCGCGCGGCGCAGGCGCGCGCTCCGAGGGGCGCTCGAACGCGGCGCCGCCTTTGAAGTCGAGCAGGTTCTGCGGGATCTCGCGCAGGAAGCGTGAAGGCGAGCCGAAGGTGTGCTGCCCATAGCGCCGACGCTCGCGCGCGTAGGTGAGCGTCAGCCGTTCCATCGCGCGCGTCATCGCGACATAACAAAGACGGCGCTCTTCCTCGACGTCGCGCCCATCGCGGGCCGCGGCCTGGTGCGGGAAGACGCCCTCTTCGAGGCCCGCGACGAACACGACCGGGAACTCGAGGCCCTTCGCGGAGTGCACGGTCATCAGGGAAACGCGGTCGTTGCGCAGCTCCGCGCTGTCGAGATCCGAGACGAGTGCAACCTGATCGAGGAAGCGCTCGAGCGGCGTGCGCGTCTCGTCGACGACGTCGGCGCTGTCCGCGGCGAAATCCTCGGCGCTGGCGACGAGCTCGCGCAGGTTCTCGAGCCGCGTCTCCGCCTCAGGGGTGTTCTCGCGCTCGAGCGCGAGCAAGTAGCCGCTGCGCCGCAGTGCTTCTGCGATCGCGTCGGCGGGCGGCAGCGAGACGACGTCGCGCCGCAGTGCGTCGATCAGCTCGAGGAACGCGATCAGCTTCGGACGCGCGCGGCCCGCGGCGTCGCTCGCGGCGAACAGGCGCAGCCCCTCCTCGAAGCTGACGCCGCGCGTTCGCGAAATCTCTTGGGCGCGCTCGAGCGTGGTGTCACCGATGCCGCGCGCGGGGCGATTCGCGATGCGCCCGAGCGCGGCGGCGTCCGCGGGGTTCACGACGGCGCGCAAATAACAAAGCACGTCCTTCACTTCGGCGCGGTCGTAGAAGCGCGTTCCGCCCACGACCACGTAGGGAAGGTTGTACTTGAGAAGCTCCTCTTCGAGCGGTCGCGACTGGGCGTGGGTGCGGTAGAAGATCGCCGAGTCGCCGAGCGGCTTGCCTTGGTCGCGCAAGCGCAGCAGCTCTCCGACGACGTGTGCGGCCTCTCCGCGCTCGTCGGCCGCCTCGTAGAAACGCACCAACTCGCCCCCGTCGCGATCGGTGTACAGCCGCTTGCCCTTGCGCTCCACGTTGTTCGCGACCACGGCGCTCGCGGCCGAGAGGATCGGCTGCGTCGAGCGGTAGTTGCGTTCGAGCCGTACGACCTTCGCGCCCGCGAAGTCCTTCTCGAAGTCGAGAATGTTGCGGATGTCGGCCTCGCGGAAGCGATAGATCGACTGATCCTCGTCGCCCACCACACACAGGTTGTGGTGCGACGCGGAGAGCAGCCGGAGCAGCCGATACTGGATCGGGTTGGTGTCCTGGTACTCGTCCACGAGCACGTACTTCCAGCGGCGCTGATAGCTCGCGAGCACGTCGGGGTGGAGCTCGAAGAGCCGCACGGTGAGCAGGATCAGATCGCCGAAGTCGAGCGCGTTCGCCCGCCGGAGCTCCTTCTGATAGCTCTGATACACGTCGCGCAGGCGTTTGGCTTCGAGAGAATCCTCGTGCGACAGGTCGGCCGGCAGCAGGCCGCGATTCTTCATGCGGTCGATCGCGGTGCGAATGCCGCGCGGCGGCCACGCCTTCTCGTCCGCGCCGATCGCCCGCAACACGCGCTTCACGAGCGCGAGCGAATCGTCCTGATCGTAGATCGCGAAGTTCGGCTGGTACCCGAGCTGCGACC
>JANNKN010000735.1:0-6622 GCA_031396315.1 Deltaproteobacteria bacterium | reverse complement strand
GAGATCGACGAACGTGTCCTGCCGCGCGTGCAGCTCGTTGGCATGGATCGCGCGCGACTGGATCTCCGCCTGCTCCGCGCTTTTCTGGAGCGCCTCGGACTGAACCGCGAGCGCTCGGCTGTTCTGCCCGAGCTCACTCTGCTGGAGGAAGAGCCCCAGCACGAGCCACAGGAACGCGAGCGGCGAGACGAAGCCTTCGAGCGCGCTGCCGATCTCGCTGGGCGGGAGCGCGAGAAATGCGCGCCAACCGACGCCGGCTCCGATGTAGGCGAGGGTGAGCGCCAGCCACACGATGGTCAGCGCGAGTCCGAGCACGATCCTGCGATCGATGCGGTGCGGAAGTTCGGGCGCTTGCGCGGCGGGCATCGCGCGCAGCCTACTCGCGACGCGTCGCGCGGGTCAACGCGAAGTGCACCCTACTCCTGGCATTCGCGCGCGTTACCGTCCGCCGCCATGCGAACGGCTCCCTTCACGGTCGGCATCGTGCAAGAGCGCGCGGGCGACGCGGATCTCTCCGCGAATGTCGAGCGCCAAATCGCCCGAGTGCGCGAAGCGCACGCGCAGGGCGCCCGCGTGATCTGTCTGCAGGAGATGTTCAACGCGCCGTACTTCTGCAAAAAAGAGGAGACCGCGCGCTTCGATCTCGCCGAACCCATCCCGGGGCCCACGACGCAGCGCATGCAGCAGCTCGCAAGAGAGCTCGGCGTGGTGCTCGTGGTGCCGCTCTTCGAGCGCGAAGCGGCGGGCGTCTACCGCAACTCGGCGGCGATCGTGGACGCGGACGGCGCACTGCTCGGCGTCTACCGCAAGATGCACATCCCCGACGACCCGCTCTACTTCGAGAAGTATTACTTCGCGCCGGGCGACGCGGTGAGCGTGCCCGGCGCCGCGACGTCGTCGGATGGCTTCGCAGTGTGGCAGACGAAGTTCGCGAAAGTAGGCGTGCTGATCTGTTGGGATCAGTGGTACCCGGAGGCGGCGCGCATTACGACATTGTTAGGCGCCGACGTGCTCTTCTACCCGACCGCGATCGGCTGGCATCCCGCCGAGAAGGCGAGCTTCGGCGACGCGCAGAAGACGGCGTGGCAGACGATCCAGCGCTCCCACGCGATCGCGAACGGCGTGTTCGTGGCTTCGCCGAATCGCGTCGGCCTCGAGCCCGAACCCGGTACCGACGGCATCGAGTTCTTCGGGCACTCGGTGATCTACGACCCGTTCGGCCGCGTGCTCGCCGAGGCGAAGACGGAGCCCGCGACGCTCGTCGCGCGCTGCGACCCCGCGCTCGCCGAGGAGACGCGCCGCAACTGGCCGTTCCTGCGCGACCGCCGCGTCGACGCGTACGGCGGCATCACGAAGCGCTGGCTGGCGTAGCGGCGTGAAGCGCGAGCCGAGCGCTCTGCCGCGGGGGCCCCTGCGCTTCCCCGGCGAATGGGAGCCGCACCGCGCGACCTGGATCGCGTGGCCGCATCACGAGCCCGACTGGCCGGGCAAGCTCGCGCCGATTGCATGGGTCTACGCCGAGATCGTGCGCGTGCTCTCGGAGTACGAGGCGGTCGAGGTGCTGTGTCACGACGCGGACGTGCGCGAAGACGCGCGCGCGAAGCTCGCGGCGCACCACGTGCGCATGGAGCGCGTGCGGCTCCATCTCGTGCCTACGAACCGCGTCTGGCTGCGCGACTCTGCGCCGACGTTCGTGCAGGATGCGAACGGCGCGGTCGTGCTCGCGAACTGGCGCTTCAACGCGTGGGCCAAGTACAAAAATTACGGCCGCGACGCGCGCGTGGGTACCGCGATCGAGCGCATCACGCAGTTGCCGCGCGTGCTGCCGGTGCGCCCAGGGCGCAGCAGCTTGTTACGGACCGCCGCCGAGGGCGCGGATGACGCCGTGCGCGTCGTGCTCGAAGGCGGCGCCATCGACGCCAACGGCGCAGGGCGGCTGCTCACGACCGAGGAGTGCCTGCTCTCGAGGATCCAGCAGCGCAACCCGAAGCTGGACCGCGCCGGTTACGAGCACGTGTTCGCCGAAGCATTGGGCATTCACGAGACGATCTGGCTCGGCGAAGGCTGCGTCGGCGACGACACCCACGGCCACGTCGACGACATCGCGCGCTTCGTGAACCGCGACACGGTGGTGCTCGCCAGCGAAGCCGATCCCGCGGACGACAACCACGCGCGCTCGCGCGACAACGAAGCGCGCCTCGCGCACGTGCGCGACCTGCGCGTCGTCACGCTGCCCTACCCGCGCCCGGTGATGATGGACGGCGTTCGCCTGCCCGCGAGCTACGCGAACTTCTACATCGCGAACGGCGCCGTGCTCGTTCCCACGTTCAACGACGCGAACGACCGTGTCGCACTGAACACGATCGCGGAATGCTTCCCCGGCCGCACCGTCGTGGGTATCCACGCGGTCGACCTCGTCTGGGGCCTCGGCACGCTGCACTGCCTCACGCAGCAAGAGCCCGCGGCGCGCGCTTGACGCTCGTACGCACCCGGGGTCTGACCCCGGTGCGTACGAGCGCGCCTCAGCTCCGCTCCAGCACCACCACCGGGATCTCGCGCGTCGTCTTCGCGCGGTACTCCTCGTACGCGGGCCAGATCTTCGCCATCGCAATCCAGAGCCGCGCACGCTCTTCGCCCGCCGCGGTGCGCGCCGTCGCCGCGAACTTCTCCGCCGCGACTTGCAGCATCACGCGCGGCTGCGCAGCCAGATTCTTGTACCAAGCCGGATGATCGGGCGCGCCGCCGCGCGAGGCGACGATCACGAAGCGCTCGCCGTCGCGTCCGTAGATCAGCGGGAGCGTGAGCGCCGCGCCGCTCGTGCGCCCGGTCGTCGTCAGCAAGAGGCACGGCACGCCGTTCCAGAGGTGCCCGTCCGCGCCATCCGTTGCCTGATAACGCCGCAGGTGGTCCGCGATCCAGCTCGGCAGCTCCGCCTTCGTCTCCGTCATCGTCGTTTCTCCTCGTGTCCCGGCACTCTACTCTGCGTGCCGCCTCTCGGGAGGCCATCGGGGAGCCGCATCTGACCATCGCAATCTTCGTCGACGGCGATGCCTGTCCGGTGAAGGACGAGGTGTACGTCGTCGCGACGCGCTACGGCCTCTCGGTCGCGCTGGTGGCGAACGCGCCGATGCACGTGCCGCCGGGGTTCGGTGTGCAGCTGATCGTGGTCGACGAGGGGCCGGACGCGGCCGACGACTGGATCGCCGAGAACGTGCAGGCCCACGACGTGGTCGTCACCGCGGACATTCCGCTCGCCGCGCGCTGCCTCACAAAACAAGCGCTCGTGTTAGGGAGCGACGGGCGCGAGTTCAGCGTCGACAGGATCGGCGACGCGCTCGCGACACGCGCGCTGAAGAGCGACCTGCGCGGGGCTGGCGTCTTGACCCACGGCCCGCGCCCGATCACGGGCAAAGACCGCTCGCGCTTCGCGGAGAAACTCGACGCGCTCGTCAACAAGGGCATGCGCGCGGCGGGCTGAGCGCCTCTCACGCCCCGCGCTTCATCTCCGCCACGACGTCCGCCCAGTGCGCGGGATCCGGCGCGCGGTTATGCGTGAGGCTCGCGCCGTCGGCGATGCCCGCGAGCCGCGCGCGCAGCTTGCCCGCAATTTCACGCCGCGTGCCGACGACGGCGATGGCGCCGAGCACGTCGTCCGGGATGAGCTCCGCCATGTCGTCCCAGCGCCCAGCCTTCGAGAGTCGATTCAGCTCGGTGTGAAGGTCGCCCCAGCCGTGCGCGTCGAGGGTTTGGCGATAGGCGGGCGTCGAGCCGTAGAACGCGAGCTGCTTCTTCGCGGCCGCAATCACGCGCGCGAGCTCGCGCTCACCATCCGCGGTGACGACGAGCGTCGCGCAAATCACCTCGAGCTGGGTGCGCGTGCGGCTGCTCTTCGCGAGGCCGCGCTCGAGCGCGGGCAGCACCAGCTTTCTGAGGGACTCGCGCGTGTTGAACGGATGCGCGATGAAGCCGTCCGCCGTCTCGCCCGCCACTTCGCACATGCGCGGGCCGAAGCCGCCCACGAACACCGGCGGCGGGCCGAACGGGTTCGGGCCTGGATCGAACGCGGGAATCATCAGGGTGTGGCGATAGTGCTCGCCGCGAAATTCGAGCTTCTCGCCGTTCTGCCAGGCGCCGAAGATCGCCCGCAACGCGAGCACGATCTCGCGCATGCGCGCCGCGGGCTTCGACCACGGCATCGAGAAACGGTGCTCGATGTGGGGGCGGACCTGAGTTCCGAGCCCCAACACAAAACGCCCGCCGGAGAGCAGCTGCATCCCCCACGCGAGGTTCGCGAGATTCATCGGATTGCGCGCAAACGCGATCGCCACCGCGGTGCCGAGCCGCAACGTCTTCGTGTGCTCTGCCGCGACCGCGAGCGGCAAGAACGGATCGTGCTTCGCCTCGAAGCTGAACGCGCCGTCGTAGCCGATCGCCTCGAGCTCGGCATAGAGCGTGCGCGCGTCGCGCGGATCCTCGAGCGGGGCGGTGGTGTAGAGCTTCACGTTCGCGCGCTCACGCGTGCCCGAAGCAGCGCAGCGCGTTCTCGCGCAGGATCTTCGCCTTGGCGCGCTCGCTCAGCCCGGCGCGCGAGGTGATACGCCCGACCACGTCGCCCGCCAGCGCATCCGGATGCGGATAATCGGTCGCGAACACCACGACGTCCTCGCCGCACAGCGAGACGACGCTCTCGAGCGCGCGCTCGCCCGGGTCACACGAGATGAAGCACTGGCGCGCGAAATAATCACTCGGCGCGAGCGGGAGCTTCGGCATCGCCCAGCCCCAGGAGTGCGCGTGATCGTCCATGCGCTCGAGCCAAGACGGCAGCCAGCCGCAGCCGGACTCGAGGAACACGACGCGCAGGCCCGGGTGACGCTCGAGCACACCGCCCATTACGAGGCCGAGGCATGCGAGCTGCTGCTCGTGCGGATGCGACGCGACGTGGCGCAGCGCGAAGTCCGTAAAGCGGTCCCGCCCCGACTGCGGCACCTCCTGCGTCGTGCCTTCGTGCACGCAGAGCGGCACGCCCTCGGCTTCGAGCAGCTCCCAGAGCGGCGCCCAGTCTTCGTGCTGGAGGGTGCGACCCGCGATCGGGTTCGGGCGCAGCATCACGCCGCGGAAGCCGAGCTCGCGGATCGCACGCCGGGCCTCCTGGACGCACGCGCTCGGATCGCTCTGCGGCGGCGCGGCGATCCCTAACAGTCGCGCCGCGTCGGCGGCACAGAACTCCGCGAGCCAGTCGTCGTAGGCGCGGCAGAGCGCGGCCTGCACGTCGGCGCGCGGCAAGCCGGCGAACGCGAGCCCGAAGGTCGGAAAGAGCACGCTGCGCTCGACGCCCTGGCGATCCATGTCCGCGAGGCGCAGCATCGGATCGTGTCCGCCGGCAGGCATCTCCCACTTGCCCGAATCGGGCACCGGGATGTACGGCATCCACTCACCACCGACGATCTGGCGGATGCGGCCCGCGTCGTCGACCGCAGCGCGCGGCGCGCAGTCGCGAAAGCGCGCGGGCAAGAGGCGCGCAATCGTCTCGGTCGGCTCCTGCACGTGCCCGTCGGCGTCGATCGCGCGCATCGTGTCCTCCGCGCGCGCAGCCTATCGCGACGCGCAGACGCGAAGCACGCGGTCAGCGATTCGCGCGCCGACCGTCGAGCTTCGCGACATGGGCCGCGCTGTGAGTGGCCGGCTCGAAGTAGATCACCTGCGCCTCGCCGTCGGCGAGCACCGTCATCGCGTCGACTCCGTTCGGCGCAATCGCTTGTCGCTCAGGCGCATACCGGAACAGTCGCAGCATCGCGTACTCCTCGAACTCGGCGATCACGCGATAAGCGGTCTCGGGAGTCTTCCCGTTCCCGGTGGCGAGTACCGCCTCGAACAGACCGCGCGCCCACATCTCGTGTGCCTCCGCGTCTGCTGCGCGCCCCGATTCCCCGAGCGCGACGGCGCGGAGCGTGTGCGCCTCGATGTCGACAGGACACTGCTCCGTCCACTTGCCGGTCAGCGCGAGCAAGTCGCTCCAGCGTGCGCTTTGAAGCGCCTCGAACGCGGCGGTCAACGGTCGCTCCGCCTCGCAGAGCTCGGCGAAATCAGCGCGCGCCGCGAACTCGGCGCGCAGCGCCTCGAAATCGGGCGGCACGCTCCAATTGCGCGCGGTCGGCTCCGCTGCCGGCTTCTCGCTCGACGCTGGGGCGCGCGCGCCGGAGGAGGCGTCCGACGCGTTCGCGAGGAGCACGGCGGCGAAGGCCGCTGCACGCAGGGCACGGGAGATCGGTCGCATAGGGGGTCTCCGCAAGACACGGAAACCACCGACGCCTCAGCGGTGCGCACGAATCTGAAACTCCGGCAGCGTCAACCTGCCGCCGTGGCATTTCGCACAGCGCGACGGGCGAGCGAGCTTCTCGCGCTCTGAGAACACGAAGCCGCAGTCGATGCACTCGGTCGGCGTAATCACCAGCTCGGCGCCGCGCGCTTTCAGCGTCTTCGCGAGGTGGGCGAGATGCTCGAGGGTGTCTTTCTCCGAGGCGCCGACCGCCTTCGAGAGATCGCGCGCGGTCGCTGGCCCCGCGCGAAGTGCGAGCGCGAGGTCCTGACGCACGGTGTGCGAACGCGCCTCGGGCTGCGGCTG
>JANNKN010000837.1:0-5317 GCA_031396315.1 Deltaproteobacteria bacterium | reverse complement strand
CCCGAAGCCGCCGCCTGGCTCGCCGGCGGAGCCCCGATCGCGGGCCTCGCGCTGCAACGCGCCGATCAACTCGTACCGGCCTACACGTCCGAGCTGCGCAAGCTCGCACCGCCCTTCCTGTGCCTCGCGGTACCTGAGAACTCCGCCGCGATCGAGCGCGCGCTGTTCGATGCGTCGTACAAAGGCGTCACCGACTTCGTGACGAAGTACGCCTGGCCGCCGCTCGCGTTTCGCGTCGTGAAGGTGTGCGCGCGCCTCGGTATCACGCCCAACATCGTGACGCTGCTGAGCTGGGCGCTCGTGGGGGTTGCGACGGTCGCGTTCGCGCAGGGCGCCTTCGCCGCGGGCCTCGCGGCCGCGTGGCTGATGACGTTTCTCGATACGGTCGACGGCAAGCTCGCGCGCGTCACGCAGAGCTCGTCGCCGTTCGGGCATTGGCTCGACCACGGTCTCGATCTCACGCATCCCCCCATCTGGTGGGCCGCGTGGGCGCTCGGGATCGGTGCCGCGCTCACTTCGCCCGCTGCACTGATCGTGGTGGGCGGCTACGTCGTGGGCCGCTTGGTCGAAGGCGTGTTCATCCTCGCCTGCGGCTTCGAGACGCACTCGTGGCGCCCGCTCGATTCGTTCTTCCGACTGATTACGGCGCGCCGCAACCCGAACCTCGTGTTGCTCAGCCTGTGCACGCTCGCGGGCGCGCCGGCACTCGGCTTCGAGGCGGTTGCGTGGTGGACGGGCCTCTCGATCGCGTTCCATGTGGGGCGGCTCGTGCAGGCACTCGCGCTGCGGGCTGCTGGCCGCGCGCTTCGGCCGTGGGAAGAAGAAGTTGAGCTCGCGCATGCGAGCGGGCTGCGCTGAGTCATTAGGGAGGGCGTGGATGCGAGGGTTGCATGCGCTCTGGCGCTGGTTGGGTGTGTTCGCGATTTCGATCGGCAGCGCCTCGGCGGCGCACGCTGCGCCGACGGAGTGGTGGGTGCTGGCCGCGCGCTTCGATTCGGGCGAGCAAGTGTTCGTCGAGCTCACGCTGACGGACGTCGGACCTGGCGAGCGCAATGCGGCCGCGATCGGAAATTGGATCGCGAAGGATGGGACGCTGACGCCGTTCTCGCGCGCGAAGCTCGGCGGCGACTGGACGCCGACCCCAGATGGCAAGCGCATCGACCTCGGCAAGTTCGTGTTCGATCGCTCGAAGTCGCAGGCGCAGGTACGCGTCGAGAAGGGCAGCCTACGGCTCACGCTCGATTTTCCGCTCGCCGCGGCGCCGCTCGCGACGAAGAAGCTCGCGGGCGGAAAATGGACCCAGGAGTTGTGGAGCGCGGGCACCCCTGCGCGGGTTTCGTTCTGGAAGAAGGGGATGGCCGCGCCGCTCGTCGGCACGGGGCGCGCCGCGCTCTCGCGACGCTTGATCGAAGGACCCGAGGCGAAGCTCGCGCAGCGCCGGCTCGAGGTGTTCACACTCGGCGCGGCGCCGCTCTACGCGCTCGAGGTGGCAAACGGAAAGCGTGCCGAGCGCTGGGTCGTCGCGTTCGACACGCGCGGCAGGCTGCTCGCACAGGAGAGTGCGAGCTCCGTATTGAGCGAGAAGCCGGGCATCCCCTCTGCGAAGCTCGCGCTGGCCGGGCCCGCGGTCACGGGCGCACTGCTCGCGGGTGCGCGCATCGCGTCCTACGACCCGCTCGCGGGCCTGCCGGCACCGATCCGCTTCGTGCTCGGCCTGCGCTTGCGGTCGGCGTGGATGGCGTCACCGTTCGATTTCAGCGTGCGCGGGGACGCGCGCGCGGCGAGGCGCGAGGGCACCGCGGTCGCGAGCTACACGTTCTATCAGTAAGGGCGCGGTGAGTTGCGCATCGGTCTCCTCAACAACTTGCGCGCTGGCCGCAATCGGCGCCTAGCCGAGCGCATCCTGCGCGAGGTCGAGAGCGCGCGCGACGTCATGCATTTCGCGACGCCGTCGGCTGACGCCGTACCCGAGGCGATCGCGGAGATGGAGCGCGGCGGCGTCGTGCTGCTGATCGTGAACGGCGGCGACGGCACACTCGAGCGCGCGCTCACCGCGCTGCTCGCGCAGGGGCGCCCGGCATGGCTGCCCGTGATCGCGCCGATTCGCGGCGGGCGCACCAACATGACCGCGGCCGATCTCGGCGCGGCGCGCGACTGCGTGCAGGGCCTCCGCGATGTGATCGCCGCAGCGCGCGCCGGCAGGCTCGAGGAGCGCATCGTGCCGCGCGGAGTCCTGCGCGTCACCCCGCAGCGCGGCGGCGACGTGCGCTGCGGGATGCTCGCGGCGGCGGGCGTGCTCGGGCGCGCCGTGTCGCTCACGACGCGGCACCTGCCGAAGGGGCGCGCGCAGGAGACGTTCGGCGTCGCGCTGGTGACGGCCACGTTGCTCGGCGGGTTGCTTTCGGGCGCGCGCAGCGAGCTGATGCGCCCGGACCGAGTGCAGCTCTCGTTCGACGGCAAGCCGCTGCCCGACGAGCAGCGACTCCTCACGGTCTTCACCACGCTCGATCGCTTGATTTTTCGCTTCAAGCCTTATTGGGGAACCGGGCCGGGCCCGATTCGCGCGACCCTCGTGCGCGGCGATGCGGAGCGGCTGGCGCGCACGCTCCCGAAGATTCTGGTTGGCCGCGCGCCTGCGTTTGCGACGCCCGAGCACGGCTACACGAGTGCGAACATCGCGCGCGCCGAGCTGCGCGCGGATTGCGAGGTAACGGTGGACGGCGAGCTCTATCCGGTCGAGCCGGGCGCTGCGTACACCATCACCGCCGAGGAACGCGTGCGCTTCGCGCGCGCCTAATTCCTTGGGCAGCGCACGCGACACCCTCGAAGCGCTGTTCGCGGTCGAGCTCGCGGGCGCAGTGCTGCCCGGGGCGCAGCGCGTCGCCGCCGAGATTCGCGCGCGTCACGGCGCCGGTGTGGTCGCGCTGCTGTTCTACGGCTCGTGTTTGCGTCGCGGCGTGAGCGAGGGCGTGCTCGATCTCTACGCAATCGTCGACGGCTATCGCGGCGCGTATGGGTCTGCGCTGCCCGCGCTGCTCGGCGCCGCGCTGCCTCCGAACGTGCACTACCTCGAGCTGCCCTCGGAGAACCTGCGCGCGAAGTACGCGCTGATTTCGCTCGCCGATTTCGCGCGGCACGCAACGCTTGCCAGCCTCGATTGCCGCATCTGGTCACGCTTCTGCCAGCCTGCGCGCATCGCGTGGGCGCGCGACGAAGCGGCCCGCGCCGCCATCGGCCGCGCGGTGGCGGACGCCGCGCTGACGATGGCGGCGCGCATGCTCGCGTGGGCTCCCGGCGACGCGCGCGAGCGCACGCTCGACGCGCGCGCGCTGTGGGCGGATGCGTTCCAGGAGACGTATCGCGCCGAGCTGCGGAGTGAGCTGCCGGCGTCGATCTACGCGATCGCGGCGGCAGATCCCGCGCGCTACGCCGCAGTGCTGCGCGCTGCGCTCGGCGTGCTGGCGGAGCGCGGCGAGCTCGAGCTGTTGGGCGCGAGCGAGCGCGAAGTGCGCGTCGCGCAAGCGCCCGCGCGGCTCGCGCGCGCGCGCCGCGCATGGCGCGTGCGCAGGCCGCTCGCGAAGGCACTCGCGATCGCGGGCTTGCTGAAGACCGCGTTCACCTTTCAGGGCTGGTTGCCCTACGTCGTCTGGAAGCTCGAGCGCCACAGCGGTGCGAAGATCGAGCTCAGCGAACGCCAACGCCGTCGGCCGCTCGTCTACGCCTGGCCCGTAATCATCCGCCTGCTCCGCTCCGGCATCCTCCGCTGAACAAATCACCACTCCGGGGACGTTCCTACTTGCCGGTGACGTGAGGGACACGTCCCCGGTCTGGTGACTTGCCAGCTAGGCGAGTCGTCGGATCAGGGCGGCGAGCGCGCTCGTGAGCGAGGGCAGCTGGGCGGTGCGGTAGACGGCGGCCTCCGGCAGCTCGCGCGTGAGCTGGCGGTGTACCGCGCCGAGCGCGTGGTACGGCAGCGTCGGGAAGAAGTGGTGCAGGGCGTGGAAGCGCAGGCCCACCGGCGCGACCAGCGCGGTGAATGGGCGGAGCCACGCGGGGCCCCACAAGTTGATCGAATCGGCGACCTGCTCGTCGAGCGACATCGCGGCACCTTCGTGCTCGTAGCGATGCGCGCCGAGCGTTCGCACGTGATTGATCATCAGGATCGACGCGAGCAGCGCGTACCAGAGCACGAGCGCGCGCAGCGGCAGCGCGCCCAACGCGGCTGCGGTGCCCGCGGCCCACACCAGCGCCATGCACGCGAGCTCCTCGCGCCGCCAGCGCTTCTTGAGCACGCCCTTCGGCGCTTTGCGCACGTAGCCCGCGTTGATCGCGAGCGTCGAGAGATGCTCGATCGCGAAGCGACGCACGCCGGGGAGGAAGGCGCCGAGCGGCACGAGCAGCCCCCAGCGCACCACCAGCGCCGCGGGGACGAGCAGCATTCCCAGCGTGGCGCCGATCAGTCGTTGCGCACTCCAGTGCGACAGCGGCGCGTACTCGGGGTCGGCAGCGGTGCCGAAGATCTGCGCCTTGTGATGCTCGCCGTGCGAGCCGACGTACATGAGGCTCGGTGCGAGCAGTGGAAAGCCGGCGAGCAAATCCCACGCGACGTGGAAGCCGGGCACGGCACCGCTCGCGAGATGTGTCAGCTCGTGGATGAAGAGCGCGGCGCGATAGAGCGCGAATACCGACACGGCGAGAGCCGCCCACGCCGCGCCGGTCCCCCAACTCGCGACTGCGAACCCGAACGCAGGCCAGCCGAGCGCCACGCAGAATGAGAAGTCGCCCCAATAGATGGCCGGCCGCGGTCGATGCAGCACGGCCAGCTCGCGCTCGAGCGATTCGTGCGAGGCGGCAGAAGAGGGCGCTTGAAGGAGAGCGGCCATGGGTGTGGGCAAGATACGGAACACAGCCCGGGTGGGGAGGGCGGCGGCCGGAGTTTCGCATCGTGCCGCGGACGAGGGGCACAGCGCGACACCGAACTGCGACACGTGCGGCGGGGCGGGCGCGGCGCGGCACGGTCCGTGGCGCTTTGCCGAGCACCTCTGCCCCACGCCACGTGCCGTCCCGATCCGCATTCCCTTGCGAGGAATCGCACCTGCCCGGCGCAGCACTTAGGGTTTCCGAGCAACCAGGAGGAACCCGATGTCTACTCGCCAATTCGTCTACGCCGCCGTGTTTCTCCCGTTCCTGGCGCTCACCGCCTACGTGCTCGCGACCGTCGGCCTCGTCGGCTTCCATCGCGAGATGCTCGGCAGCGCCTCCACCGTGCTGGCCGGCACGGATCGCACGATCTCGCTCAGCCTGATCCTGTTTTGGA
>JANNKN010000729.1:0-2889 GCA_031396315.1 Deltaproteobacteria bacterium | reverse complement strand
AGCACGATCTCGACATGATCTACGTGTTCGGGCCCGGCCACGGCGGCCCGGCCGCGGTCGCGAACGCCTGGCTCGAGCAGACCTACAGCGAGGTGTACCCGCAGGTGTCGCTCGACGAGCTCGGGATGAAGCGTCTCTTCGCGCAGTTCTCGTTCCCGGGCGGCATCCCGAGTCACGTGGCGCCGGAGACTCCGGGCTCGATCCACGAGGGCGGCGAGCTCGGCTACGCGCTCTCCCACGCCTATGGCGCCGTGTTCGATAATCCCGAGCTGATCGCGGCGTGCGTGATCGGCGACGGGGAAGCGGAGACCGGGCCGCTCGCGACGAGCTGGCACTCGAACAAGTTTCTGAACCCCGCGCGCGATGGCGTCGTGCTGCCGATTCTGCACCTCAACGGGTACAAGATCGCGGGCCCGACGGTGCTCGCGCGCATCCCGCACCACGAGCTCGAAGCGCTGTTGCGCGGCTACGGGCACGAGCCGTATTTCGTCGAAGGCTCCGACCCTGCGGCCATGCACGCGAAAATGGCGGCGACCCTCGACGAGATCGTCGCGGTGCTGAAGCGGATCCGAGAGCAGGCCCGCGCCGGTCGCACGCCGACGCGGCCGGCGTGGCCGATGATCGTGCTGCGTAGTCCAAAGGGCTGGACCGGCCCGAGCGCGGTGGATGGAGTCGCGGTCGAGGGCACCTTTCGCGCGCACCAGGTTCCGATGGGCGGCATGGATCAGCCCGAGCACGTGCAGCAGCTCGAAGCGTGGATGCGGCGCTACCGGCCGGAGGAGCTCTTCGATGCGCAGGGTCGCCCGAACCCAGGACTCCTCGAGTTCGCGCCGAAGGGGCCGCGGCGCATGAGCGCCAATCCGAACGCGAACGGCGGCCTCTTGCTGCGAGAGCTCGAGGTTCCGGACTTCCGCCGGTACGCCGTCTCGTTCGCGAGCCGCGGCGCGGTGCGAGCGGAGGCCACGCGCGTTCAGGGCGAGTTGATCCGCGATGTGCTCGCGCGCAATCCGACGAACTTTCGAGTCTTCAGCCCCGACGAGACCACGTCCAACCGCTGGAACGCGGCGTTCGAAGTGACCAGTCGCACCTCGATGGCCGAGATTCTCGCGACCGACGATCACGTGGCAGCGGACGGGCGCGTGATGGAGATGCTCAGCGAGCACCAGTGCCAGGGATGGCTCGAGGGCTATCTGCTGACGGGGCGACACGGCTTCTTCTCGTGCTACGAGGCGTTCATCCACATCGTCGACTCGATGTTCAACCAGCACGCGAAGTGGCTGAAGACGACGCGCGCCATCCCGTGGAGGCGCCCCATCGCATCGCTCAACTACTTGCTCACCTCGCACGCCTGGCGCCAGGACCATAATGGCTTCAGTCATCAGGATCCGGGCTTCATCGACCACGTGGTGAACAAGAAGGGCGAGGTCGTCCGGGTCTACTTGCCGCCCGACGCCAACACGCTCCTCTCGGTCACCGACCACTGCTTGCGCAGCAAGAATTACGTGAACGTGATCGTCGCGGGGAAGCAGCCCGAGCTTCAGTGGCTCTCGATGGACGAAGCGGTCGCGCACTGCGCATCGGGCGTTGGAATCTGGCAGTGGGCGAGCCATGACTCCCGCTCGGAGCCGGACGTCGTGCTCGCGTGCTGCGGCGACGTACCGACGCTCGAAACGCTGGCGGCGGTCGATCTACTCCGCACGCTGGCGCCGGACCTGAAGGTGCGCGTCGTGAACGTGGTCGATCTCATGCGCCTGCAGCCGGCGAGCGAGCACCCCCACGGGCTCAGCGATCCGGACTTCGACGCGTTGTTCACAAAGGACAAGCCGATCCTGTTTGCCTTCCACGGTTACCCGTGGCTGATTCACCGCTTGACCTACCGCCGAACGAATCACGGGAACCTGCACGTCCGCGGTTACATCGAGGAGGGAACGACGACGACCCCGTTCGACATGACGGTGCGAAACGATCTCGATCGCTTCCATCGCGTGATCGATGTATGCGCGCGCGTCCCCGCAATCGGCGCGCGCGCCCCGGCCCTCCAGCAGGCGATGCGGCAGAAGCTCCTCGAGCACCGGGAGTACATCAACGAGCACGGCGATGACATGCCCGAGGTCAGGGACTGGAAGTGGACCGGTTGAAGCGCGTCCTCGTCCTCAACGGCGGCTCGAGCACGCTCAAGTGGGCCGTGCTCGATGCCACCGACGAGTCCACCGTGTTGGAGGGAAGTGAGCCAACGCGCGAGGCGGCAGCGGAGCCGATCCGCGCGATTCTCGATCGTGTCGGCGAGATCGACGCGGTTGGACACCGGATCGTCCACGGCGGAACGCTGTTCCGGGAGAGCGTTCTCGTGGACGCGCGGGTCCGCGCGGTTCTCGAGTCGCTCGTCGAGCTCGATCCCCTTCACATGCGGCGCGCGCTTGCTGCCGTCGATGCGGTTCGCGCACGGCTTCCGTCGCTGCCGCAGCTCGCCGTTTTCGACACGGCGTTTCACGCGACCCTTCCCGAGCCAGCGGCAGGCTACGGACTGCCGTTCGAGTGGACCGAGCGCTGGGGGCTTCGGCGCTTCGGGTTTCACGGCCTCAGCGTCGCTCACGCCACTGAGCGCGCGAGCGCAATGACCGGACAGAAGTCGTCGCGCCTGGTCGTGTGTCACCTCGGCAGCGGCTGCTCCATAACAGCCGTCCAGGAAGCGCGCTCCATCGACACCACCATGGGCTTCACGCCTCTCGACGGCCTAATGATGGGGACGCGCTCGGGTTCGGTCGACCCCGGGTTGCTGCTCCATCTACTGGTGCGCCACGGGCTGAGCGCCGCGGAGCTGTCGGAAGCCCTGACAGAGAAGTCGGGCTTGCTGGGCGTGTCCGGTGTATCCGGCGATCTCCGCGAGGT
>JANNKN010000720.1:0-8511 GCA_031396315.1 Deltaproteobacteria bacterium | reverse complement strand
CGCACGCACGCTGATCGCGGTCGCGCTGCGCTACGTGTGCGAGCGCGCGGGCGACGATGCTCCCGCGCGCGAGCTCCGCATCGCGCGCTATGCGGGGGGGGACGACTACCACGATGTGCTGCGCGAGAAGCTGCGCGCGTTCGAGAGCGGCATCGAGGCGCTCGCCGGCCGGCCCGTCGCACTGCGCTCGTACGTGGATACGGGTCCGGTGCTCGAGCGCGCCGTCGCCGCGCGCGCGGGCCTCGGCTGGATCGGCAAGCACACGCTGCTGATCGACCGCACGCTGGGCTCGTATGTGTTCCTCGGCGTCGTGATTACGGACCTCGCGCTGCCGCCCGACGCGGAGGAGGCCGACCACTGCGGCACGTGTCGCGCGTGCCTCGACGCGTGCCCGACGGACGCGTTTCCCGAGCCCTACGTCCTCGATGCGACGCGCTGTCTCTCGTACACGACGATCGAGCTGCGCGGGGCGATTCCCGAGCCACTGCGCGAGCCGCAGCGCGACTGGGTATTCGGCTGCGACGTGTGCCAGGAGGTGTGCCCCTGGAACGCGCGCGCGCGCCGCAGCCCCGAGCCCGCGAGCGCCGCGAGCGCGGCGCTGCAGGCGCGTTTCGCGGCGAGGCCTGCGCTCGAAGCCGCGACGCTCGAATGGCTGCTCGCCCTCGATGAAGACGCCTTTCGTGCGGCGACACGGCGGTCCGCGCTGCGCCGCACGAAGTGGCGCGGCTTGTTGCGGAACGCATTGATCGCGGCGGGCAACCGCGGCGATCCCGCGCTGCGCGCTGCGGTCGCGCGGCACGCGGAGAGCCGCGATGCGCTGCTCGGCGAGCACGCGCACTGGGCGCTCGCGCGCATCGACGCGGCCGCGGCGCTCGCGGCGAGCGATTAGGTCCGCTTGCGCGCGACCAGACGCGCGAGGGCCGTCGGCTCCGGCTCGTCGAATACGCCTTCCTCCCAGCGGATCGTCTCGAGCTCGGGGAAGAGGCTCGCGAGCTCGCCCGGCGCGAGCAGGAAGGCGTCGCGCGTCGGGCCGCGGCCGAGGGCGCGCTGCGCGGTCGTGAAAGTCTCGGCGATGAGCAGGCCGCCCGGCGCGAGCACGCGCGCGATCTCGGCGGACAGCGGCCGGAACAAGAAGCGGAACACCCACACCGCGCCGAGCGCGCCGCTCGCGAACGGCAACGCTTGGCCGGCCTCGACGTCCGCTCGAACGCGTGCGATCGCGAGCTGGGCTTGCCGCGCGCGTGCGCCGAGCTCGGCGAGCGCTTCGGCATCGCGGTCGAGCCCGATCACGCGCAAGCCGCTCGCGGCGGCGGCGAGTGCATTGCGCCCGCGACCGCAGGCGAGGTCGAGCACGGGCCGTCCGCGCGTGTGCGCCGTGACGCGCGGCAGCTCTTCGCGAATCAGCGCCGCAGGGCGCAGCGGCTCAAACGCCACGCGCCGCGTCCACGACTTCGCGCAGCCGGCCGGGGAAGTCGCTCATCACACCGTCGACGCCGAGTCCGATCAGCCTGCGCATCTCAGCGGGTTCGTTGACGGTCCAGACGTGAATCTGCACGCCGTGGGTGTGGGCGAACGAAACGAGCTCGGCCGTGACGAGCGGGCGCCCGAGGAACTCCGCAGGGATCTGCAGCGCCATCGGGCCCGCCGGCGGCTCGCCGCTCTCGATCGCCGCGCGCACGAAGCCGAGGACGTCGCTGACCGACGCGCCGAGCGCGACCCGGCTGCCGCGCTCGCGCACCGCAGTCCGTAACAGCTGCATCGTGTCGTCGTGCTCCGCCGCGAGCAGCGAGATCTCCTCACGCTGCGTGCTGCGCAGCAGGTCGAGCACCGCCGCGATCAGGCGAGGCTCACAGCGCTTCAGCTCGATGTTGAAGCGCACCCCCGGGAAGCGCGCGAGCGCTTCCTCGAGACGCGGCGCACACACCCCCTGGCCGCGAAACGGCGCGCTCCCGTCCGCTGCCTTGAAGTGATGTCCGGCATCGAGGCGCGCGACTTCCGCCCACGACATCGCGGCGACGTCGCCCGCGCCGTCGGTCGTGCGCGCGACGTCGGCGTCGTGCAGCACGACGACCTCGCCGTCGCGTGTCAGCTGCACGTCGGTCTCGAGCACGTCCGCCCCAAGCGCAAGCGCGCGCTCGAACGAGATCAGCGTGTTCTCGGGCCGCTCGCCGCAGGCGCCGCGGTGACCGAATACGATCGGCCGAGCGAGCGCGAAGAACGGATGCGACATCGTGGAATGGTACCGTCGCGCGCCATGACGGTTCTCACTCGCGAAGTGCTTCTCAGCGAAATTTCGGCGCGCCGCATCGTGATCGAGCCGCTCGAGCCTGATCAGGTGGGTCCCGCTTCGATCGACCTCACGCTCGGCGATGAGATCCGCCTGATCCAGCGCGGCGACAAGCCGATCCCCATTCGCGAGGACGTGGACTACCGCGAGCACACGCGCCTCGCCTCGCTGGCGCAGCCCTACGTGCTCTCACCCGGCGCGACGATTCACGGCATCACGCGCGAACGCGTCACGCTGGCGCAGGATTTGTGTGGTCTGCTCGAGGGGCGCAGCCGCTTCGCGCGGCTCGGGTTGATGATTCACGTCACGTCCGCGTTCGTGCAGCCTGGCGTCTCGAACCGCCAGGTGCTCGAGATCAGCAACGTCTCCGGGCATCCGCTCGAGATCCACGCGGGCGTGCGCGTGTGCCAACTCGTGGTGATGCGCGCGGAGGGCCGCGCAAAGTACAGCGGGCGCTTCGCGGACCAAGAGAAGCTCTGAGCGCGAGCGGGCGGGGCGCAAGGGGCGGGAGGCCTCGCTAGGGCGCGCACACTGGGCGTGACCGTTGTCACCCCCCGATTCGACGCAACCGGCGGGTGGCGCTGGTGAATAATGGCCCCGTCAGAGCCCTCCTAGACACCAAGCGCCAGTTCTGACTGACGCTTTTGTGTGTCACACGAGGCGCGCGCGCGGGCTTGCCCTTGACCCTTCCCGATGCGATTCCCAATATCGCGTTTGATTGGGGTGGGCGGCGCGACGCGCCGCAATGGGAGGCCCAACGATATGCGTCTGATGATTCGTTCCGTGGTGGTCGCGTTCACGCTGTCTGCGCTCGCCGCGAGCCCCGCGCTCGCGGAGCCGCCGACGAAGCCGACGAAGGAGCTGAAGACGGGCGCGAGCGTGGTGCTCGCGAACGTGGTGTACATGCCGGCGAAGGTGCTCTATGCCGCGGGCGGCGGGCTCGTCGCTGGCGCGGCGTACCTGTTCTCGGCGGGCGACAAGGAAGTCGCGAAGCCGATCCTCGACGCGGCGATCGGCGGCGACTACGTCGTCGAGCCCGAGCATCTCGCGGGCGACAAGAAGCTCGTGTTCTTCGGCCAGAGCGAAGAGCAGCAGCGCGCGAAAGCCGAAGTGATCGGCGACGTCGCGGCGCAGCCCGAGCCGGGGTTCTAGCCAAGAAGGACGAGTCGTCAGCGAGGCGTGTCACCCATGCAGGATCACGTCTCGCTGGCGTCTTTCGGCGCAGCCTTCGGGGCGGGAGTCGTCTCCGTACTCTCGCCTTGTGTCCTGCCACTGATGCCGGCGTATCTCTCATTGCTCTCCGGCGTCTCGGTCGAGGCGCTCAGCGATGCCGATGCGCGCGCCGCGGTGCGCGGCCGCGTACTGCGCGGCTGTGCCGGTTTCGTCGCCGGCTTCTCGACCATCTTCGTCTTGCTCGGCGCATCCGCGACCACGGTCAGCCGCGCGCTGCGCAGCTTCGCGTTCGAGCTCGGGCCGTTCACGATCACCCTCGACCAGATCGCGGGCCTGCTGATCGTGCTGATGGGGCTCCACCTGATGGGGGTGCTGCCGATCGCGTGGCTGTATCGCGACACGCGGATCGGGCAGCGCTTCGTGCCCAAGGGCCCGCTCGGCACGTTCGTAGTCGGCGCCGCGTTCGCGTCGGGCTGGATCCCGTGCGTCGGTCCGATCCTCGGCGGCGTCTACACTCTCGCCGCGAGCCACGAAACCGTGGGCGCCGGCATCGCGCTGCTGGCGGCGTACTCGCTCGGGCTCGGCATCCCGTTTTTCGCCGCCGCATGGAGCCTCGACTGGTTCTTCGCCACGTTCGCCGCGATCAAGGCGCACTTCCGCTGGATCGAGCTCGCGAGTGGCGCGTTGCTCGTGCTCGTCGGCGGGCTCGTGATGTCGAACCGCATGACGCTGCTGAACTCCTACTTCGCATTCATGAACGACTGGGTCGAGTCGCTGGAGTCGCTGTTCCGATGAAGCTCCTCGCCTCGCTCACGCTCGCAGTGGCGCTGCTCGCGACCGGCTGCGAGCCCCTCGAGGCGGTGCCAGAGCTCGCGCCCTCCGCGGCGAGTGAACCCGCGCCGGAATTCGCGCTCGAGCAGCTCGGCGGCGGTGAGGTCGCACTCGCCGGACTTCGCGGGAAGCCGGTGATCGTCGACTTTTGGGCGACCTGGTGTGGGCCCTGCGAGGAGTCGATCCCGGTGCTGGTCGCGTTTCAGCAGAAATACGCAGGGCGCGTCCAGGTGCTCGGGGTCTCGGTGGACTGGGAGCGCGAGGCGGTCGAGCCCTTCGCTCGGGCGCACGGGATGACCTATCCGGTGCTGTTCGGGGACGAGTCGCTCGCGCTCGAATACGGTGCGCCGGGCTTCCCGGCGCTTTTCGTGGTCGATGCCGAGGGGAGGATCGTGGAGGCTCACGTCGGCGTGACCAGCCTGCCGGAGCTGGAAGCCGCGGTCGCGCCGCTGTTGGCCCCGAAGCCGAACTGAGGCGTCTCAAGGGGCCCCGCAGCCGGACCGAAACGCCTCGGGTGAAGAAGACGCCCGAAGAGCTGCGCGAGGACACCGGCTTCGCCGTCCGTAGCGTCCATGAGCGCTCCTTCTCCCCTGGCGAAGCGATTTACGAGGCCGGCCAGCCGGGCGAGATGCTGTTCGTGATCCAATCGGGGCACGTCGAGCTCACGCGCGGCGATTCGGAGGGCACGCGCGTGATCGCGCGCTTCGGCCCCGGCGACTTCTTCGGCGAGATTGCGGTGCTGCTCGGCCGGCCGCGCTCGACGCGCGCGGTCGCCGTCACGGACGCGCGGCTGCTGCAGCTCGACCGCGCGACCTTCGAATCCATGTGCGCCGATCGCCCGGAGATCGCACTGCGCGTGATCCAGCGCCTCGCGGAACGCGCGATCGAGCTCGAGCAGCGGCTCGCTGCGCTCGGAGTCGATGATCTGCTGCGCCCGATCGTGCGTGTGCTGCTGCGCCGCGCGAATCCGGGGGAGCAGACGGCGCGCATCGAGATGACGCTGCGCAAGCTCGCGAACGAGGCGGGCGTACGGATGAGCGAAGCGCACCGCGGGCTCAACCAGTTGTTCGATCAGAAGCTGGTCCGCCTGATCGACGACGAGCTCGAGGTGCGCGACTTCGACGCGCTCGCCGCCGCGCTCGACCCTGGCGAGTAGGCGCCTCGCCGCCACCACGTCGCGCCGCTAGCGTGCCCGCGGTTCGGGCGCCGGTCGCCCGCTGGTTGTGGGGGCGCAGTCCTGGCGATCGCACTTTCGCCCTCGCGCCGCATGCGCCGCCTCGCGCTTCCCGCGCTGGCGTTCGCGCTTCTGCTTTCCGCCGGCGCTGCGGTGGGCCAGAGCGAGCCCGGGCGCGAGCATCGCCGCTTCCAGACCGGCACGCGCGCGTTCGACCTCACCGCGGATTTCATCACCTACGAGCGCGCGGGCGATCTCTACCTCGCGCGCGGCTCGGTGCAGGTCGTGCAGGACGGGCGTGTGCTCACCGCCGATTGGGCGGCGTTCAGCAACGAGACGCGCAAAGGCATGGCGGTCGGCAACGTCGTCGCGCGGGAGGGCGATGACATCCTTCACGCGCGCGCGATGCGCTTTCAGCTAGACGAGCAGGTCGGTCTCGTGCTCGGCGGCAGCATCGCGTCCGAGACGCGAGAGTTCCGCCTCGAAGGCGCCGAAATCGAGCGCCGCGGCGAGGATCGCTACCGCCTCGTCGATGCGCGCTTTACCACCTGTCAGTGTCCGGACGGCGAGAAAGATCCCTGGGCAGTGAGCTCGGAGCAGCTCGACGTCGAGATCGGGGGCTACGCAAAGGCCCGGAACTCGACGATCGACATACTCGGCGTGCCGGTGCTGTGGTTGCCGTGGCTCGTCTATCCCGTGAAGTCCGAGCGCGAATCGGGCGTGCTCTTTCCCGAGGTGCGCACGAGCTCGCGCACCGGCGCCGACATCGGGCTCCCGTTTTTTTGGGCCGCGGCGGATGCGCTGAACGTGACGCTCGCGCCGCACTACCTCACCAAGCGCGGCTTCAAGCCCGACGTCACGCTCGAGTACGTGCTCGGCGAGCGCTCGTGGGGCGAGCTGTACGGGACGTTCCTCTGGAACGACGACGAGGTGAAGCGCAACGATCCGACGGACCCGAACGACAGCCCCTCGACGCCATTCTCGAACGACCGCTGGGCGATTGACTTCGTGCACGATCAGCAGGATCTGCCCGGCGGTTGGCGCGCGAAAGTCGATGCGACCGTGCTGTCGGACAACTTGTTCCCGTTCGATTTCCAAGAGTATGCGACCGTGCGCAACGACCGGCACATCGACTCGCTCGGCTTTGCGGAGAACCGCTTCGGCGCACGCGACCAGCTCGGCATCTCCGGCGAGATTCGCTTCGCCGACGACTTGCAGAGCCCTGATAACTTGGACCGCGATCGCAGCTGGCTCCAGCGCGTTCCCGATCTGCGCGCGTCGGTGCTGCCGAGCGGCGTAGTCGGCTCGGGCGTGTTCTGGGCGTTCGACGCGCGCTACACGCACTTCACGTCGCTCGATCGCGTGGGCAGCGTCTACCCCGGCGCTGCGCTCGGCCCGGACGGCCTGTTTCTCGACACGGGCCTCGACGGCGTTCCGACCGGCTTCGAGCGCGATAGCGACAACGGCGACCCGAGCTTGCTCGATGAGTCTCGCGACGATTTCGACGCGTTGCTGAATCCGAATGGGCCCGAAGGCGACGGCATCTTCCAAGAAGGTGAGCTGATCGCGGACCGCGGCCATCGCGTCGTGCTCAACCCGCGGCTGTACGCGCCGGTGCGGCTCGGCGACATCGTCGAGTTCCTGCCCGAGGTCGGCTGGTACGGGACGTTCTACGACTCGCAGCGCCACGGCGCCGAGATGCGAAACCTGATGACCGGCAACTTCGATTTGCGCGCACGCCTGCGCCGCACGCTGCCGTTGCCGTTCACGAACCAGCGCGCGATCCACCTGCTCGAGCCGCGCCTCGGCTTCGCGTTGATCGAGCACCTCGGCGGCGACCGCCAGGGCGACAACCCACTCTTCATCCCGCGCTCCGAGATCTTGCAAGCGCGGTTGCGCGCGCTCGACCCGATCAGCATCACGCGCGACCCCGCGGACCGCATCGACGAGGTCGAGGCGCTGAACTTCTCGATCGGCAATCGCCTGTACGCGCGCAGCGAGGAAGAGGGCGCTCCGCCGCGACTGGTCGCCGACGCCACGGTCACCGCTTGGTGGGACTTCGCGGGCGATTCCGTCCGTAACATCTTCCTCGACGGCGCCGTCTTCCCCGCGAAGCGTTGGCGCTCGCGCTTCGACCTCGGCGTCGATCTCGACGAGACGCGCCTCGACGATGCGCTGTTCGAGCTCGGCTACGCCGATGAGCGCGGCAACGACGTCTCGTTCGGGTACCGCTTCCTGCGCGACCTGCCGAAGTTCTTCGAGGGCTTCCGCTACGACCAGAGCCGCTTCGACGAGTTCTCGGTGAACTTTCAGCGCATCAACCAATTCGACCTGTACGGGCGCTGGACGCTGCAACGGGGCTTCGCGTTCACATACCGGGTGCAGTACTCGCTCGAGGGGCACTTCTCACTGCGCCAGCAGCTCGGTGCCGAGTACGTCTCGCGCTGCAAATGCTGGGCGCTGCGCATCGAGGCCGAGGACGAGCGCTCGCGCGGCTTCGCGTTCGGCGTGTCGTATCGGATCCTCGGCGTCGGCGACGACCAGATCCGCCCCTTCGACGCCCGCCGCCGCCGCGGCCAAGATTCAATCGTCGCGCGCTGAAGAAGCCGCGACCGCTCCGCCTGCCCCGAAATCAACCTCCCCGGCGCGGTCGAACTCGAAGCCGTACTCTCCGAAGGGACCCCCCGCGAGGCCGCAAGCGAAGCGCGCAGCCCGAGCGCCTCGCGAGGGCGAGAGCGCGAAGCGCTCGTACGCGCCGTCCCGGCGCGCACAGCGAGCCGGAGTCTTCGGAGGCGAGCGAAGTAAATCGGGAAGGCGAGGGGCACGGCCTTTTGCGCACGATCCCGGCGTCTGATAACTCGGGGCAGCCCGCGCGCCCCCGCGCATCGACCGAGGAAGCCGTGACCCAGGCCGACGAGTTCGCCGAGCTGGCTGCGCGCGGCAACTTGATCCCGGTGGTACGCGAGGTGCTCGCGGATCTCGACACGCCGCTGTCGCTGTTCCGCCAGCTCGACGACGGCGCGACTTCGTTCCTGCTCGAATCGGT
>JANNKN010000683.1:0-2583 GCA_031396315.1 Deltaproteobacteria bacterium | reverse complement strand
CGAGCAGCGCGAGCAGCGCGGGCCCCGGGTCGTAGCCGGTGATCGCGTCAATCTCCTCCGCGCTCGTACCGAGGATGTCGAGCTTGTTGAACGCGATCGCGACGGCGATCGGCGCCGGCCACACCTGCAGGATGTCGTCCTGGTTCCCGCGCGCGATGCGCGTCGGCGAGGTCGCGTCGAGCGAGACGTACACGACGTCCGCGGCGTCGAGCGCGCCGAGCGTGCCGCCGTCCTTGATCGCGAGCGCGTCGATGTTGTCGGTGGCCTGCAGCCCCAGCTGCGCGGCGGTCGCGAACAGAACCGGCGGCGTCGCCTGCGGCCAGTCGGCCACGAAGTAGACGTCGGACGGCGCACGCACGCCGCCGCGCGCGACCGTGTAATAGATCGACGGCTTCGAGCCCGTCGGGAACGAGAGCCCGTCGATCTCGGATTGTCCCGCGGCCGACCCCGCGCCCGGCGTCAGCTTGTGCGTCGGCGCGTCGGAGCCGAGAAACGGGCCGACCGTGCGCCCGTTGCGCAGGATCAGCAGGTTGAACTTGTCTCCCGCGGCGCCGTTCAGGTTGCGCTGCGTCGTCACGACACCGCCCGCGCCGGCCGTCGCCCGCGAGACCGAGAACTGCATGGCGACGAAGAAGTTCGGCAGGTTGACGGGCCGCAGCAGATCCTTGCCGTAGCTGAAGCCGTCGAGCTCGTCGCTGCCGATCCCGAGGTTGGAGGCGAACACGATCGGGCCGCCGCCGGTCTGGTCGATCACGTCGCTCGAGCTGTAACGAAACTGCAGCACCTCCGGCGAAGTGGGATCGACGGAGAAATCGTGGGCTGCGGCTGCCCGTGCGAGCGCGAGCATCAGCGACGCAACGACGAAGGCGAGCGGCAGCGTGCGCGACATGGCGATCTCCTCGGCGGTTGGGATCACCGTGGAGCCTGCCGGTTTCGCGCGCGCGCAAATCTGAGATTCCCGTGAATCGTCGCCCCGAGCGCTGTTCGCATTCCCGTCGGCATCGCGAATCCGAGCGCTGCTCCCTGAGAGGTCTGAGAAGCGCATTGACTTCGCTCGCCTCGTGGGAATGAATGGCGGCGGCGAAGGAGCGATCCAAGCGGTCGAGGACGAGGCTCGGCTGGGGTCTGCTTGCAGTCGCGCTGCTGTTCGCCGCGCTTCCCCTCCGCGATGGCGCGCCCCCGTCAACCAGCGCCCAGCCCACGGCTCCTGCGCCCGGCCCGCACGTACGCGACTTGACGCGTGATCCAGCGGTGCCGCTCGGTGGGCATTCCGACGACGCCAACCTCGAGAGCTTCGAGCACTCCGTCCGCCCCGCGCTCGCTCGCTTCCTGCGCGAGCAAGCGCGCAGCGGCACTGGCGCCCAGCAGGTGCTGGCGCTCGCCCGCCGCGACGTCAGCTCCGCGCAGGCGCTCGGTGCGGCGACGTGACGGGCGACGGTCGCATCACGACTGCCGACGCCGTCGTGATCGCGCGCTCGCTGCTCGTCCCGCCGACAGCCACGCTCGCGCAGCCGGCGCTGTGCGATGTCGGGGGCTCCACGGCTTGCTCCACTGCGGACGCGGCGATCGTCTCCAGTGCACTGCTGACGCCGGCGACCGCGGCGATCACTCGAGTCTGCGCGCCGGCCTTGCCATGAGCGCCACGCGACCGCTCCCGCGACCACTCCACCAGTCGCGCAGACCGACTTCGGGCTTCGATCGCGTGCTGCGACAGCCTTTCGGCCCGGTTGCTACGCCCGCTCTCGCTCCATACCGTGCCGCCTTCGAGCGAAGGTGAGCGATGCGTTTCTACGAGTACGAGTCGAAGGCTCTCTTCCGCAAGCGCGGCTTGCCGCTCGGCGGCGGCGAGGTCGTCCGCAGCGCGATCGAAGCGAAGGCTGCGGCCCAAAGGATCGGCGGTGCCGTCGTCGTGAAGAGCCAGGTGCTCTCCGGCGGTCGCATGAAGGCGGGCGCGGTGCAGTTCGCGGACACGCCCGACGAGGCGGCCGCGAAGTACGAACACGTGCTGCCGATCATCGTGAAGGGCGAGAAGGCGCGCTGCGTGCTGGTCGAGGCGAAGTCGCCGGTCGCGAAGGAATTCTTCGCGTCGGTCACCTGGGACGGGCGCGCCAAGAAGGCCGTACTGCTGTTCTCCGACATGGGCGGCATCGACATCGAGGAAGTCGCGGAGAAGCACCCCGAACATCTCTCGCGCACGCACTTCTCTTCGATCCTGCCGCTCAGCGAGCGCGTTGCGAAGGAAGCGATCAGCGCCGTCGGAGTAACGGGCGACGACCTCAACGCGCTGACGCCGATCGTCTACAAGCTGCTCCAGCTGTTCCTCGAGTTCGATCTCACACTCGCCGAGATCAATCCGCTCGAGAAGCTGACGAACGGCAAGTTCATCGTGCTCGACGGCCATGTGGACATGGAGGCCGAGGCGCGCGGCGCGCACAAGGCGCTGCTCGTCGAGCTGGGAATTGGCGGCGACGACGAAACGAGGCTCGCGCGGCCGCCGACGCCGTTCGAGCTCGCCGGCGCGCGCGTCAACGCGGTGGATCATCGCGGCGTCGCGGGCAACGTGGTCGAGTTCGACGGCAACCT
>JANNKN010000652.1:0-11796 GCA_031396315.1 Deltaproteobacteria bacterium | reverse complement strand
GCGATTCACGATGTATCGAATCAGCGGCGCGTGCTCGAGCACGATCTTCTCTTTGAGCGTGCCCGGGATCTCACCGAACTTGTCCTTGGCCGTCTTCAGCTGCGCTTCCATCGCTACCTCCAGCATCGGTGTGTCCCCGCTGTGCTCGGACTCGGTCGGCTTGCCCTGCGCTCGCCGCGCGCATGGCCAGAGCACGGGTCATGCCAAGCGACGAGCGCGCTCGGTCCGCGCGCGCGTGCGCTGGCGGACGACGCGCCTAACTGGCTGATTTCCTATGGGAAACTCGGCGCGAATTGCGAGCGATGTGCACGCGCGCGGGCGCAGCCGCAGGAGGCGCGGCGGGAAGCGGGCAGGCAAAAGCGTCGGAACGCCGACGCTCGTTCGCTGCAGCAGTTACGAAACCGTCAGTCGCGGCCCGCAGAGAGCGGTGGCCTGCGGCCCGCAGCGCGCGTTGATTCCCAGCGCTTGCGGCCGTCCGATCGACACCCAAGCCCGGCGCGAGAACCGCGCCGAACGTTCGCACTCACTCTTCGGGCGAGAGCCCGTGCTTCTTGATCTTCTCGAGCAGCGTGGTGCGGTTCATCTCGAGCAGCTTCGCGGCCTGGTTCTTGTTCCAGCCGGTTTGCAGTAGCGCCTGTCGGATCAGGTCCGCCTCGAAACGATCCACCGTTGCGCTGAGCGGAAGCCCTGCGCTGGGCAGCTTCGGCGCCGCAGTCAGAGTGCGCGTCGTCGCTTCGCGCAGGGAGGGGGGCAGATCGTCCAAGCTGATTGCGCCGCCGCCCTTCAGCACGACGAGCCGCTCGATCGTGTTCTCGAGCTCGCGCACATTGCCAGGCCATTCGTGGGCACAGAGCTGCACGAGCACGTCGCTCTCGAGCGAGCAGGCGGGGACGCGGCGCTCCTCGTGCACCTTCTTCAGGAAGTGGCTCACGAGCAGAGGGATGTCGTCCTTGCGCGCGCGCAGCGGGGGCGTCTCGATGGGGATCACGTTGAGGCGGTAGTAGAGGTCTTCGCGGAAGCGCTTCTCGCGAATCGCGGTGTCGAGATCCTGATTCGTCGCGGCGATCACGCGCACGTCGACGCGCTGGGTTTGCGAGGAGCCGACCGGTTCGAAGGTTCGATCCTGCAGCACGCGCAGCAGTTTCACTTGGAGCGTCGGGCTCATGTCGCCGATCTCGTCGAGGAAGATCGTGCCGCCGTGTGCGAGCGCGAAGCGGCCCTCGCGCGATGCGACCGCGTTCGTGAATGCGCCGCGCACGTGCCCGAACAGCTCGCTCTCGAGCAGCTCCTCGGGGATTGCCCCGCAGTTCACGGTCACGAACATGCGTTCGGCGCGGCCGCTGTTGAAATGCACCGCGCGCGCGACCAGCTCTTTACCGGTGCCGCTCTCGCCCGTAATGAGGACGGTGCTGTCGGTGTCCGCGACGCGCTCGACGAGGTCGAGCACGCGCCGGAGCGCCTCGCTCGCGCCGATCACTTGGTCGAAGCGGTAGCGGCCCTGGAGCTGGCGATGCAGCAGCCGGTTCTCGGTCTTCAGCCGCCCGTGCTCGATCGCCTGGGTCGCGAGCTTGCGGAGCACGTCGTGCGACGTCTGCTCCGTGCCCTTGTCGAGGTACCAGTAAGCGCCTGCTTGCAGCGCCTCGAGCGAAGCCTCGGCGCCGCCATAGCCGGTGATCACGATGCAGGGCAGGTCGGGGTTCACGTCGTGCACCTGACGCACGAGCTCATGGCCACTGATGCCGGGCATCTTCACGTCGCACAGCACGAGGTCGATCCCCTGGGTCGAGACGATGCCCATCGCCTCCGCGCCGTCGCGCGCAGCGCTCACGGTAAAGCCGGCGCGCGCGAGCATGCGTTCCACCGCATTGCGGAAGAACTCATTGTCGTCGACCACGAGCACGTGCGGCTTTCGCACTCGAAACCTCGCGGGGGGTGTGGGGCGCACTGTAGGGGAGGGCGATTGCGCCTCAAGGGCGCGTGCGCCGGCTCCGATGAAACGCGCATGGCCGAAGCGGTGGAGCGCGTGGCTCGCGCGCAGCTCGCGGGGACAGTTCTGCTCGTCGACGACGAGCCGCTGTTCTTGCGCGCGCTCGAGCGAATTCTGCACGGGGACCGGCACGCGCTGCGCTGCGCCTCGTCCGCACAGGAAGCGGAGCGCGCCCTGGCAGACGCGGAGATCGATGTCGTGTTGCTCGACGTGCGGCTCGGGTCGACGAGCGGCGTCGATTTGCTCGAGCAGCTCAAGCGCGCGCGACCCGACGTCGAGGTCGTGATGATGACTGGCCACGGCACCGTCGAGAGTGCCGTCGATTGCATGCGCGGCGGCGCCTTCGATTACCTCGAAAAGCCCTTCGCGGATCCGCATCGCGTGCGCGCCGTGATCGCACGCGCGATCGAGCGCCGCCGCCTCGTCGCGCGCAATCGCGATCTCGAGCGCGAACTCGCGCAGCGCAGCCATGCGGCGCTGATCGGCGCGTCGCCGAAAATGCGCGCCGTCCTGCGCACGATCGAGAGCCTCCGCCACAACGAATCGAGCGTGCTGATCCAAGGCGAGAGCGGCACCGGCAAGGAGCTCGTGGCCGCGGCGATCCACGCGGCGAGCCCGCGCAGGGACCGTCCGTTCGTGCCGGTCGACTGCGGCGCGCTCCCCGAATCGATCATTGAGAGCGAGTTGTTCGGCAACGAGCGCGGGGCGTTCACCGGCGCGACCGGCGCGCTCGGGCTCTTCCGCGTCGCAGACGGCGGCACGCTCTTCCTCGACGAGATCGGCGAGATCGCGCAGTCCGTGCAGGCGAAGCTCCTGCGCGCGCTGCAGCAGCGAGAGGTGCGGCCGGTCGGCTCGGCGACCGCGCTGCCGGTGGATCTCCGGATCATCGCAGCGAGTAACCGCGACCTCGCACAGGCAGCGGAGCAAGGGCTGTTCCGGCTCGATCTCTTCTATCGCCTCAACGTGGTCCGCATCGAGCTTCCAGCACTGCGCGAGCGAAGTGACGATATCCCCTTGCTCGCACAGCACTTTTTGGCGAAGCACCGGCGCGCGGAGTCGCCGGTCACGGGCTTCGAGCCCGAGGCGTTGCACGCGCTCTCGCGCCACGCGTGGCCTGGCAACGTGCGCGAGCTGGAGAACGCGGTCGAGTCCGCGCTCGCGCTCGCAGCCGGCCCGCGGCTCGGCGTTCGCGACTTCCGTCTCGGCCGCGAGCGCATCGCGTTACCCGCCAGTGCGGGGACGAGCCAAGCGCTCCCGTTGTCCTTCGACGCCTACGAGCGCAGCCTCATCGAGCGCGCGCTGGCAGAAAGCGGCGGCGATGCGCTGGCCGCCGCGCGTCGGCTCGGCGTCGGCCGCTCGACGTTCTACCGCAAGCTCGCCAAGCACGGCCTCGCCGCCCGCCGGCCGCGCAGCGAGAGCAGGCCGCCGAGCGCTTCCGCGCTGCGCTGAGCTTCGGTGCCTAGCTACCGAGGGCTGGCTAGATAGACTGCGCCGACCCCAGCCGCGAACACGCTGCCGCTTTGCATGCGAGGGATTAGGGGATTTCGTGAGTCGCGAAGCCAACGAGTTCGGGCGCGTGCTGCTTCTCGCGCTGCCGCCGGCGGCGCACGAGCTGCGCGGCACGGCAGCGGAGGCTCTGCGCGAGCTCGGCGGCGGCGTCGCGATCGAGCTTTGCCACGACGTCGCCTCTGCGCGCGCAGCGTTCGCGTCCGGTGGGATCGCGCTCGCGGTCGCGGACCTGCGCGTGGACGGCGCGCTGGCCTGGCTCGCCGCGCTACGCGAGGCACTCGGCCCGCCGGCGATCGCAATCGCGCGCAGCGACGCGGAAGCCGTCGCCGCATTCCGCGCGGGAGCGGCGGAGTGCGTCGGGGCTCGCGAGATCGCGGAAGCGCTCGCGCCCACCGCGCGCGCAGTACTCGCGCGCGCGCGGCGCATGCCTGCCGCCGCGCCCGACGCAAACGCGCTCGATCGCGCGGCGCGCAACGTCGTCGAGCACATGAACAGCGCGCTGCTCGTGCTCGACAAAGCAGGCGACGTCACGTTCGCGAACCCGACGGCTTCGCAGCTGCTCGGTGCCGATGGGGCGAAGCTCACGGGCCGCGCGTTCGGGCATTGGTTCCCCGGCGTGCCCCGCGGACAGCTGCTCGTGCAGCCCACGCTCGCGCACGGCGCGAAGCTGCGCGGCGCAGAGGCGATGATCACGCGGGAGGATGGTCGCGCGATCCCGATCGGGCTCTCCGTCGCGCCGCTGCGCAGTGCACGCGGCGAGCCCGACGGCGCGATCGTGATCTTCCAAGATCTCACCGACATCAAGCAGCTCGAACGCCAACTGCTGCAGCGCGAAAAGATGGCGTCGATCGGCCAGCTCGCGGCGGGGGTGGCTCACGAGATCAACAACCCAATGGGCTTCATCCACGCGAACCTGTCGCAGCTCGGGGAGTACCTCGACGATTTCGCGCGCGTTTGGGAAAAGCTCGCGGCGCTGCGCAAGGCCGCGCTGAATGCGAGCGGCGAAACGCGCGCAGTCGCCGAGGAGGCAGAGGCGCTGATCGCGGAGGTCGATGCAGAGTTCCTGCTGCGCGATTTCGGCACCGCGGTGCGCGAATCCCTCGAAGGTGCGCAACGCATCCGCGCGATCGTTCAGGACTTGCGCTCTTTCTCGCACCGCGACACCGAAGAAAAAGTGCACGCCGACGTGAACAAGGCGCTCGACTCCACCGCCAACATCGTGTGGACCATGTTGAAGCACTCGGTTGCGCTCTCGAAGAGCTACGCGGAGCTGCCGCCGGTGCTGTGCTTTCCGATGCAGCTGCAGCAAGTCTTCATGAACTTGCTGATGAACGCTTATCAGGCCGTCGAGGAGCGCCGGGCGAAGGACGGCGCTCCGGGCGAGATTCGCCTGCGCACCGAGCTGGCGGGCGGCGGCGTGCGGATTGCGGTCACCGACAACGGCATCGGCATGACGCCCGAGGTGCAGCGCCGCATCTTCGACCCGTTCTTCACCACCAAGGAAGTGGGTGTGGGCACAGGCCTCGGGCTCTCGACCAGCTACCAGATCGTCCGCCGCCACGGCGGCAAGCTCACGTTCGAGAGCCAGCGCGGCGCGGGCACGACGTTCTCGGTCTGGCTCCCGCTCGACGACGAGAGCGGCGCCTGATGAACGCGCGACCCGTCGTTCTGCTCGTGGACGACGAGGCGCACATTCTCTCCGCGCTCCAGCGCGTGCTGCGCCGGGAGGCGTACGACGTAATCACCGCTGCGAGCCCGGCCGTCGCGCTCGCGCTGCTCGCGAAGCACGCGGTCGCGGTGGTGATCTCCGACCAGAAGATGCCAGGCGCGAGCGGCGTCGCGTTCTTGCGTGAAGTCGCCGTGAAATACCCCGCGACGAAACGCATTCTGCTCACGGGCTGGCCCGAGGAGATTCCGCAGCGCGAGCGCGACGCTGCAAAGCTCGAGGCGATCCTCCCGAAGCCGTGGGACGAGGCAGAGCTGAAGGCGACGCTTCAGCGTTGCGTGGGGAGCTGAAAGGGCGGGCCGTCGCACCCTGTCTTGCGCCACCGGAACCAGCGGCGCTCGTAACAACTATCCCCGCCGCTTGCGCAGGTGAGGCGAAGCCGCCCACGCGGCGTCCAGGTGGCCCACTCCCAGGCGCAGCCGTCGGACGGGATCTCGGCTTCCATCCGATATCCCCCTCGAGTTCGCGACCAAACCTGCGCCCGCTCTCCGCCGTCGCCCTCGATCAGCAGCGGAACGGTCGCGAAATATGAGCCGTCCACGCTCGGCACCGGGAGGTCGTGAATCTCGGTGCGGCGCCCGGTCGCATCCGACACGAGCGTGCATTCATCGCTTTCGTATCGCTGTTGAAGGATCACGTGGGATCCCAGCTCGCCCCAGTTTCCGAGATAGCTCCACAGCGCAATCTCGAGGTCGGCGTCGCCCGAGGGCGGATCGTCGTCGAACGCCACCAGGGTGCCGTTGGCCAACGTGATTTCGAGCCGGCCGCCCTCGCGCCGCGCGCGGCCTTTGGCTTCGGCGATCGCCTTGGCTTCCAGGTCACACGTCCCCCCCACCATGCAAAGCTGGAACGCGGCATCGACACGCTGCGCGACGCTCGGCGCAGCGACCGCCATCGCCGCGAGCGCCAGCACGGCGACCCTGAGCGCACGCATCACGTCCCCTTTGGCAGCCGGCTCAGGTACTCGAGGTCCGTGTTCTGCGAGTTCTTCGCGCCGATCGCAAGGATGCGGAAGCGCCGTGTCGCGCCCTTCGTATAATAAATTCGCCCCTTGCCGGCGAAGCCGAGCTCGAAGATCGCGAGGTGCGGCGGCAGGCCGCCGACCTTGCGCCGCACGACCGCGTTTTCGGGCTCGTCGCTGAGACGCTTCAGGGCTTCCTCCGCGCGCAGGCGCAGGCTCTCGTCGCCGAGCTCGGCGATGTCGGCGAGCGCGCGCTCGTCCAGCTCGAGCTGCTTGTAGAGCGTCGCGAAACGCCGACCGAGTGCCTCCGCGTCCCTTGCGCTGCGCGCGGCGTTCTTGCTCGCCTGCTTCACTTGCGCGCGCAGCTCCGCGATCTCGCCTTCCTTCGCTTCGAGGTCGCGAGAAGCCTCGTCGAGCAGCTGCTCGAGTGCGCGGCGCTCTTCCTCGAGCTCGCCCGCGCGGGCCGAGCTGTGCCGGAGCGCCACTTCGCGCGCCTCGAGCTCGCCGAGCTGCGCGACCAGGGCCTCGCGCTCGTCCGCGAGCGCGGCGATCTCGCGCTGCTGCGACTCGGTTTCGGGCAGCGTGCTCGCGAGGCGAGCGCGCACGCCGTCGAGCTCGCGCTCGATGCCATGCGCGCGCGTCGCAACCGCATCGCGCGCCGTGGTGAGCGCCGCGAGCGCGGCGAGTTCTTTGCGCGCGAGACGGCGCGTGTGCAGCGCCAGCGTGGCGACGAGCAAGCCCGCGTAGAGGATCAGCACTCCGTTCGCGAGCAGCGAGTTGTAAGGAATCGAGACCTGCACGTCGGCGCTCGCGGGCAACAGGGCGGCACCCTGATCTGCGGCAACCGGCAACGCAGGCAGGCCGCCACCGCCCGCGAACAGCAGCGTGCGCCCGTCCGCCGCGATCACGACCGGCTGCACCCGCACTTGGCCGATGCGCACCCACGGCGAGCCCCTGAGCAGCGCGCGCAGCTTCGCGTCGATCTGCGCCGCCACGGGCCCCGCCTGCGGGTCGACCGCCGCCGCCGTCGCGACCGCGCCAGCGAAATGCGCCGTCAGCCCTCGCTCGAGCCCGCGCAGCGTGAACACAAAAGCCACCACGAACACGAAAATCGCCACATAAGCAAACCGAAAGCTCGCAATCCGCTCGAGCGCCGAAGCCGCCCGCTCCCCCGCATCCCGCGGCGCCCCCACTTCCGGCTCGACGATCTCGTCTCCCACGTTCGCTCCCACCACCCGCTCCTTAGCAATTCCCGCCCTCGTCTCAGAACCCGACACCCCACAGAAGTGCCACGCGACAAGTTGGGCCCCCGCCAACCTCGATCTGCCCTACCTCGATCCCCTAACGAGCTACGCAAGCGAAGCGCGCAGCGCAGGCGGAGTCCTCGACGCCGAAGCGAAAGAAACCGAACGCATCGCACCGCCCAAAAGTGCCACGCGAAGAAGTCCCCCCAGACGCACCTCGATCTGCACCCCCTCGACTCCCCTACCGAGCCACGCAAGCGAAGCGCGCAGCGCAGGCGGAGTCCTCGACGCCGAAGCGAAGTAAACAAGGAAGGATCGAGGTCGACGCGCCCGCACCCCCTCGATGCAATGACCACCCGACCGCATCGCATCGCTACCGTGCCCGAATGCGAGTCGTCGACCTCGACCGAGACATGTCCGACGTGATCCCGACCGGGACCACGCGCGACAGCCAGTTCCTGTTCGAGCGCATGACCCGCGTCACGCTGAACGCGACGCGCGCGGCGCCGGGGCTGCGCATCCTCGACGTCGCCAGCGGCTTCGGCCAAGACGCGATCGCGCTGCGCGCGCGCGGCGCGGACGTGATCGGCGCCGAGCCGTCGGCGCGCATGACGGCGTGGGCGCGGCTGATGTCCGAGCAGGCCGCGGGCGCGGTGCCGCACTGGGTGCGCGGCTGGTCCGACACGCTGCCGTTCGCGGACGCGAGCTTCGACGCCGCTTACTGCAAGGGCGCCCTCGATCACTTCGACCGGCCCGAGCTCGCGATCGCAGAGATGGCGCGCGTCACGAAGCCGCAGGGCCGCGTGATTCTCGCGGTCGCGAACTTCGATTCGCTGGCCTGCCGCGCCGCACGCGGCCAGGATCGCCTGCGCGAGAGCACGCTCGGCCGCGAGCCGCGTCGTGGGCGTCGGCACTACGACGTTCCCGCCGATCACTTCACGCGCTACGAGCTCGGCTTGTTACGGGAACACGCAGAGCGCGTGCTCGTCGTCGAGTCCGTCACCGGGCTCTCGCTGGCCTGGGGGCTCCCGAGCTGGACGCGCTTCGTCGAGGCGGCTCCTGGACTCGTAGCGAGCGCCGCACTGCGGCTCGCCAACTTGCTCGCGCGCCTCGCGCCGGGGCTCTCGGACGTGATCGTGCTGGTGGGGAAGCCGCGGCGCTGACGCGCGACGGGCTCGTGCCGCGATAGGCTTGCCGCTCCCATCCGGAGGGAGCGTCAATGCCGGAAGGAGCCTCGATGCCTCGCCTCAGTCAGCTCTCGCGCTCGATCGCGGGTCGCGGCGCAATCATCACCGGTGCCGCAAGTGGCATGGGGCGCGCGACGGCGCACTTGTTCGCGGACGAGGGTGCGTTGGTGGCGGTCACCGACGTCGGCGCGGAGGGCGTCGAGCGCGTCGTCGCCGAGATCCGCGCGGCAGGCGGCAGCGCGCGGGGCTGGGTGATGAACGTGGGCGACGATGCCGAGGTCGCGCGCGTGGTGCCCGAGATCGCGGCGGCGTTCGGGCGGCTCGACCTCGTGGTCAACAACGCCGGCATCAGCCGTTTCGCGCCGATCGACCACGCCGATTTCGTGAAGCACTGGAACGAGTCGCTGAGCGTGCTGCTCACTGCGCACATTCGCGTGATCCGCGCGGCGCTCCCGTATCTGCGCAAGAGCGACGCCGGGCGCATCGTGAACATCGCATCGACCGAGGCGCTCGGTGCCACCAAGTACGGCGCGCCCTACACGGCGGCGAAGACGGGCGTGGTCGGCCTCACGCGTTCGCTCGCGGTGGAGCTCGGACCCGAGGGCATTACGGTGAACTGCATCTGTCCGGGGCCGATCAACACCGGCATGACGCAGGGCATTCAGGACGTGCACAAGGCGATCTTCGCGAAGCGCCGCAGCGCGCTGCTGCGCTACGGCGAGCCCGAGGAAGTCGCGCACGGCACGTTGAACTTCTGTCTGCCGGCGTCGCGCTACATCACGGGCGCGGTGTTACCGGTGGACGGAGGGCTCACGATCCGGAACGCGTGAGCGTCGCGGCGTCGCGAAGCGTCGGCGCTTTTTCTTCGCGGGGGCCCTCGCGCCGCACTTTCGCGGGTTGTAGACCGAAGCCAAGCGTGCGACGCGCAGTGCGCTTCGCGCGCGCCGGATCGAAGGAGGGATTCGCGTGACGAGCACGCGCTCTGTTCTCGGGTTCGCGCTGTGCGTGGCGGCGCTCGCCGAGTTCGCGCTCGCCGACGGCTCTGGCGCGCGGCATCCCGATGCACTCGTGCAGGAGGCGCATGCCGCGCTGACGGGCCGCGATCCCGTGCGTGCGCGGGCACTGATGGAGCAAGCGGCGGCCAGCGGCGATGCGGAGGCGCTGAACAGCCTCGCCACGTTCGTCGAGATGGGCGTCGGCGCGCCTGCAGACAGCGTGCTGGCGCATCGCCTGCTCGAGGACGCAGCGCAGCGCGGCTCGGTCGCCGCGAAGCTGAACCTCGGCCTGCGCCTCACGAACTCGGAGAACGAGGCGGATCAACGGCGCGCGGTCGAGCTGCTGATCGACGTGCACAACGATCCGCCGAATCCGGTCGTGCGCGAGAAGACCCGCGCGATCGCCGCGGGCGGCCTCGGCGTCGCGTTCCTGCTGGGACGCGGCGCGATGCAGGACGTGGCGCGCGGCGTCGACTACCTCGAGGAAGCCGACGCGGACGGCGATGGCGACGAGCGCACGCTCTTCCTGTTGGGCCGGGCATTTCAACGCGGCTGGGACGTGCGCGAGCCGGATTCGTTGCGCGCACTCGGCTATTTCCAGCGCGCCGCCGACATGGGGCACGCCGAGTCGGCGTGGCAGGTGGGCATGGCGCATCTGCGCGGCGCGGGCGTGACGGCGAGCGATGCGCTCGCGTACGACTGGTTCGTGCGCGCAGGCGAGGGCGGCGACGTGCGAGGCGACGTGAGTGCGGCGTATCTGCTCTCGCACGGCCGCGGCACGATCGAAGACGACGGCGAGGCGCGGCGGCTCTACGCGCGCGCCGCCGAGCAAGGCTCCGCCCACGCGCTGCGCGGGCTCGGCGAGATGTTATTGCGGGGCGAGGGCGGCGCACGCGACGAGGTACGCGGCCTCGCCTACGTGATGCTGGCGGAGAGCGCGGGCGTGCGCGCAGCGGCGTCGCATGCGAGCGAGCCGCTGCCTGAGCCGAGCGAGCGCACGCGCGCGCGTGCCGAGCAATTCGCGGCGGAGTGGCGGGAGCTGCACGCGCTGGTGGCCCCGGGAAACTAGGCGCGCCGCTCGGCCAGCACGCGCCGGTACTCCTCGACCGTGCGCGCCGCGATGCTCGGCCAGCCGTACGCAGCGACGACGCCCGCGCGCCCGCGCGCGCCGAGCTCGCTTCTCAGGTTCGGCGCCGCGAGCAGCGCGGAGATCTCGTTCGCGAGCGCCGGCGCGTCGTCCACCGCCGTCAGCACGCCGCCGGCGCCGGTCGCGAGCACTTCGGGCAGTGCGCCCGCGCGCGTCGCGATCACGGCCGTGCCGCACGCCATCGCCTCGGCGGCGGGCAGGCCGAAGCCTTCGTAGCGCGAGGGCACGACGGCGAGCGTCGCGCGTCGGTAGAGGCGCACGAGCTCCGGCGTCGCGAGCCGGCCCGTCACGTCGAGTCGGTCCGCGACGCCGAGCTGCTTCGCCCAGGCGAGCGCCTCGGACCTCGCATCGTCGACGAGCGTGACGCGCACGTCCGCCGGCAGCCGCGCGAGCGCTTCGAGCAGCACGCGCACGCCCTTGTTCGGGTCCGATGCCCGCGCGACGCAGAGCAGCTCGCGTTCGGCGCGCGGGGTGTTTGCGTCGGGCGCGAAGAGCTCTGTGTCGATGCCGTTCGCGAGCATCGCCAACTTGTCAGGGCGGACTCGAAAGTCGGCCGCGATCTGGCGCGCACTCGCGGTGCTGCTGGTTAACACGCGGTCGAGCCGCCGCGCCACGAAGCCCTGCATCTCCACGGGATAGAACTCCCAGGTGCCGAGCGCCTCGCGGAAGCTCTTGTCGCGCTTGAACGACATGCGGCGGTCGATGCTCAGCGGGTGGTGAACGGTCGTAACAACCGGGAGGCCGAGTGCGCGCACGCCGAGCAGGCCGTAGCCGAGGCACTGCACGTCATGCACGAGGTCGTAGCGGCGTCCGGCGCGCAGGCGCGCGGCGAGTTCGCGAAAGGCGCGCACGCTGAACGCGAAGGGTTCGGGCAAGAAGCCGATCGCCGAGGCGCCGAACTCCCAGAAGTTGAGCGGCTCGAATACGCGCAGCGGGTTCGGCTTCGGCAACAGGTTCGGCCAGTCGCGGAAGAACCACTTGCCCCAGAAGCGCTCGTTCGGGAGCAGCGTCACGTTGCGCGCGAAGGGCATCGCGTCGGG
>JANNKN010000566.1:0-15946 GCA_031396315.1 Deltaproteobacteria bacterium | reverse complement strand
GCTGCGGCGGTGGGCCGAAGATCGAGCCGGGCAGCACGCTCGTGCTCACGCTCGAAGGAAACTACGTCGAGGGTGCCGACGCGCCGCTGTTCGCGCGCTTTCTCGGCGGCGGCGATCCATCGCTGCTCAGCCTCTACAGCGCGTTCCGCAAGGCCGAGCTCGATCCGCGCATCGAGCGCGTCGTCGTGCGCGTGCGCGGGCTCGGCATCGGCTGGGCGAAAGCGCAAGAACTGCGCGCGGCGCTCGCGCGGGTCGGTGCCGCCGGCAAGCAGACGGTCGCGGTCGTCGAGACGGAGGGCTTCGGCGCTGGCGGTTATTACGTCGCGAGCGCGGCGCAGCGCGTCGTCGCGACGCCGGCTTCCCGCAGCCCGCTGCTCGGCCTCGCGGCCGAGCACCTGTTCTTCGCGGGCCTGTTCGAGAAGCTCGGCGTGATGGTCGAGTACGAGCGCGCTGGCGATTTCAAGAGCGCGGTCGAGCCGTTCACCGCCACGAAAATGAGCGACGCGAGCCGCGAGATGACGAACGCGCTGCTCGATTCCACCGAGGCCGCGTTCGTGGCCGACGTCGCGAAGGCGCGCGGCCTCGAGCCGGCCCGCGTGCGCGCGCTCGTCGACGCCGCACCGAGCTCTGCGGACGAATTGCTCGCGGCCAAATTGATCGACGAGGTCGCTTACTACGAAGATGTCGTGAAGGACGAGACTCTCGTCACCCAGGAAGACTGGGCGGCAGTGGACGCGGCCTCGCTCGGCGTGAAGCCCGAGGCGACTCTCGCGCTGATCAGCGGCTCGGGCATGGTCGTTACGGGCAGCGGCGAAATCACGCCGACCGGCTCGCGCGTGATGGCAGCCGACACGTTCGTCGATGCAGTGCGCGAGGCCGTCGACGACGACGACGTGAAGGCGCTGCTCGTGCGCATCGACAGCCCCGGCGGCTCGCCATTGGCCTCGGACCTGATGTGGCGCGCGCTGCGCGATGCGCGCGCTGCGGGCAAGCCCGTGATCGTGTCGATGTCCGACGTCGCGGCGTCGGGCGGTTACTACGTCGCGTGCGCGGCCGACACGATCGTGAGCCACCCGAGCACGCTGACCGGCTCGATCGGCGTGTTCGTGATCCGCCCCTCGCTCGGCGGCTTGCTCGAAAAAGCGGGCATCACGGTCGAAACGATGCAGCGCGGCGCGCGGGCAGATCTGTTGTTCGGTAGCCAGCCGCTCAGCGCCGGCGCGCGCGAAGTGCTGAAGAAAGACGTCGAGGGCGTGTACGAGCAGTTCGTCGCGCGCGTTGCCGAAGGCCGTGGCATGGAGCCCGATGCGGTCAAGGAGATCGGCGGCGGGCGCGTATGGACCGGCGCGCAGGCGCTCGAGATCGGCCTCGTCGACGAGCTCGGCGGCCTCTACGAGGCAGCTGTGGCGGCGAAGCGGGCGGTCGGTCTGAAGGCGGACGCTGCGGTCTCGCTGAAGATGTTCCCCGCTCAGAAGACGCTGGCCGAGCAGATTTCACAGCTGCTGCGCGGCGCCCAGGCGCAGAGCGCGAGCGCGCCAATGCAGCTGCTGCCCCGCGAGCTGCGCGATTTGCACACGCTCGCGACGCTGCTGCCGCTCGGCGCGCCGCTGCTCGTGCCGCCGTCGGTGGTCGTGCTCCACTAGCGGCGCGGTTCAGGGGCGCGTTCCCCGCGCGCGTGGGAGAATCCCGCGCGGAGGGAGGCACCCAATGCGGCTCACCAAGGAATTCGAGGTGGCACGCCCGCGCGACGACGCGGCGGCGGTGCTTGCGGACGAGGGCACGATCCTGAGCTTGTTCGCCGACGCGAAGACCGAGATCGTGAAGCGCGACGGCAACAAGCTGACGACGCACTCGAAGTTCCGCGCGCTCGGCCGCGACAGCGACGCGACCTTCCACTTCACGTACGGCAGCGACGGCAACGTGCGCTTCGAGAAAGTCTGCGACGGCAACGTGTGGAAGAAGCTCGAAGGCAAGATCACGTTCGAGGCGCGCGGCGCGAAGACGCGCGTGCGCTTCGAGATGGAAGGCGCCACGAAGGGCTTCCTGCCCGAGTTCACGATCAAGCTGCCGCTCGAGCAGCAGCTCGACGGTATGGCGCGCGCTCTGCGCACGCGCATCGAGAAAGCCTGACCCCCGTTTTCTTCTAGGAGCCCGCATGCCGTTCGTTGCCGCCGCCGATGGAACGCAGCTGTATGCCGAGGCGCACGGTGCCGGCGAGCCGATCGTGTTTTCGCCGGGTTACGTGCAGACGCACGAGAACTTTCGCGCGCAGGTGGAGCCGTTCGTCGCGGCGGGCCATCGCGTCGTGCTCTGGGATTACCGCGGGCATGGGCGCTCCCAGGCGCCCGAGGCGGCGAGCGCGTACTCGATCCAGCACGTCGTCTCGGATCTCGGCCGCGTACTCGACTGGGCCGCACCGGGCCAGCGCGCGATCTGCGCCGGCCTCTCGTTCGGCGGGCTCGCCTCGCAGCATTTCGCGCTCGCGCATCCGCAGCGCGTTTCGGGCCTGGTGCTGATCGCCACCGGGCCGGGCTTCAAGAAGCCAGAGGCGCAGCAGCAGTGGCTCGAGCAAATCGAGCGCATCGCCTCGCGCCTCGAGGCGAACGGCTTCACGGGCTACACGAGCGGCCCGGCGCAGACGCTCAGCATCGGGCTCGAGCCCGAGCTGCCGGCGGCGCGGGCGGCTGGCCGCGAGATCGAGGCGCAGTCCGCGCGCGGCGTCGCGGCGTTCGGGCGCAACGTTTCGGGGCCCGCTCCGGCCACGCTCGATCGGCTCGCCGAGATCAAGGCGCCGACGCTCGTGCTCGTGGGCGCGCTCGACACCGGCTACTTGCGCGCAGCCGAGGTGATGACCGCGCGCATCCAGGGGGCAAAGAGCGTGACGATTCCGGACGCCGGCCACTGCGTGAACATCGAGCGAGCCGACGCCTTCAACCGCGCCGTGCTCGGCTTTCTCGCCGCGCGTGAGTAGCGAACCACCTGCGCACCGCTTGCCGGCGCGAAACCTTTCTTGCGGCGGGCAGTTGAACAGTCGTGAGCGGAGGACGCGCGCCAGTGCACGATGAGGACGTGCGGCTCATGCTCGCGTTTCGCGAGGGCGACGACGCGGCATTCGACGCCCTCTTCGAGCGTTGGGCGAGCAAGCTCCTCCGCTTCCTGGAGCGCATGGTGAGAGATCGAGCAGTCGCAGAGGAGCTGGTGCAGGAGACTTTCTTGCGCGTCCACCGGGCGCGAGCGCGCTACGTGGCCGACGCGAAGTTCTCCACCTGGCTGTATACGATCGCGTCGAACGTTGCGCGCAATGAGCTGCGCCGGCCGTTCCGCCGTGCGCCCCACGACAGCACCGACGCCGAGCGCGAGGGCGCACCCCTCGAACTGGCCGCGGAGGAATCGCCCGTGGACGAGATCGTGAATGCGCGCCGCGAAGGGGCCGAGGTCGAGGCCGCGCTCCAGCAGCTGCCCGAGCGCCAGCGCGCGGCACTCTGGCTCGCAGCCGTGGAGGGGCTCCCGTATGCGGAGGTCGCTAGGGCGCTGGAGACCACCGAGTCGTCCGTGAAGGCCCTCGTGCACCGCGCGCGCGTGGCGCTCGCGGAGCAGCTTGCGAACGCGCGCGCAAAGATCACACCGGAGACGAAACCCGTGCTTTTACGCGGAGGTACGCGATGACGACCGAGCGCGACGCCGAGCTCTCAGCGCTGCTCGACGGCGCACTCGCAGCGCGCGAGGAGCGCGCTTTGCGCGCCGAGCTCGCGCGCGATCCGGTGCTCGCGGCACGGCTCGCCGAGCTCGCGCAGGTGGACGCTGTCCTACGGGCGCTGCCCGCGCGCCCGGTGCCGGCAGATCTACGCGCTCGCCTTCACGCCAAGCTCGCGGCCGAAGCGCTACCGCGTGCGTCGCACGGCGTGATTCGTGGCGGCGCACCTGCGCGGCCGAACCGCCGGCGCGCGTGGTTCGCGGGCGCCTCGGCGGCCGTTGCGGCGGCGGCAGCGGCGCTCGTCGTAGTGCTTGCCGGGCCGTCCGGGCAACCCGCTGAGGATGCTGGCGCCAAGGCCCCGCTCGTGGCGACGACGCCTCGGGCAGCGTCTCCCTTGGGATCCGACATCGCCCTCGCCGCCTCGGGCTCTGAGGCGAGCGCGCCGACCGATGAGCGCAACACGCTGGTGCCCCAACCCGAAACCGCGCTGGCTGGGGCGGCGTCCGGCTCACCCGATCCGTCGCGTGTCGCGAGCGCCGCCGAGCCCGCGCCTTCGCCCGAGCGGCCGGCCGCGGATGTGTTCGTCGGCGAGCCGGAAGCAGAGGCCGCTGGCGAAGCCTCGCGCGCGCTCGATCCCTCTGCGCTCGCCCTCGCGCCGAGCCCGGGCGCGTCGCCCACGCCGAGCACGCTCGGCACTGCCGCGAGCTCGCCTCCCGCGCCGCAAGTCGCCGTGGCACCGGCAGCCGAGCTGCTCGTCGAGATGAGCGACTCGGAAGCGGCCGCGCTCGGCGAGCTCGAGCCGAACGACGTGGGCATCGTCGCAGTGCTCGACTTCTTGGGTGCGCTCGACGCGCTCGAGGCGGAGGCGTCCTGATGCGGCGGCTGGCTCACCGCACGCGCGCCTGGGCGCTGCTCGCACTCGCGATCCTCGCGAGCGCGGAGCCCGTGCTCGCGCAGGAGGCGCCGCCCGACGCGGCGGCCAGCCCGCGCGCGACGACGCCCGCAGGCGAGCGCACCACCACGCCGGGGTCTCGCAGCTTTCGCCGTCGCGTTCTCGAGCAGGCGCCGCCGAGCTTCGTGCGCCACACCCGCGACCTGCGCCCGGTTCAACGACGCGTGCTGGAGCGGCGGCTGCGCCGCATGTCCGAGCCGCAGCGTCAGCGCGTTTACCGCAACTGGGAGCGCATGACGCCAGGCGAGCGCGACGTTGTCGTCGAGAGCTTCATTCGGGGCGTCGAGGTGCGCCGCCATCGCGAGCTGCCGCTGCGCCTGCGCACGCCGGAGATGCGCGAGCGCCTCTCGCGCATGTCGCCTGAGGAGCGTCAGGGCTTCCTTGCGCGCGCTCGAGATTGGCGCGCGATGGACGCGGGCGAGCGCCGCCAGATGCGCGCGCGGCTCGCGAAGTTCGGCGCACTGAGCGAGCCCGAGCAGCAGGCGCTCGTCGACGCGAAGTTCGCGCGCAAGAGCCCCGAGGAGCGCGCGCGCATCCTGCGCGATCTGCGCGAGGCATCGCGCGAGCCGCGCAGCTCGCGCGACTGAGCCGCGCGCCTAAGCTCGCGCGCCTCGAGGCGGGGAGCGCGATGGGCAAGCAGTTCGATGGCGTCGACAGCGCGCTCGCGGAGTGGATCCGCGCGCAGCACGTCTTCTTCGTGGCGAGCGCGCCACTCGCGCGGGATGGCCACGTGAACCTCTCACCGAAGGGCCTCGACTCGCTCGCGATTCTCGCGCCACGCGAGCTCGCATATCTCGATTTCGTGGGAAGTGGCGCGGAGACGATCGCGCACGCACGCGAGAACGGGCGCATCACCCTGATGATGTGCGCGTTCGAGGGCCCGCCGCGCATCGTGCGCTTGCAAGGCCACGCAACCGCAGTCGAACCCGGCGACGCCGAGTTCACAGGGCTCGCCGCGAAGTTTCCGCCGCGCGATGGCGTGCGCGCGGTGATCCGCATCGCGCTCACCCGCATCAGCGATTCGTGCGGCTACGGCGTGCCGCTGCTGCGCTACCAGGGCGACCGCAAACAGCTCGATGCGTGGGTGGATCGCAAGGGCGCCGACGGGCTGCGCAAGTATCAGCTCGATAACAACTGCGTGAGCCTCGACGGGTTGCCGGCGCTCGCGGCAAAGACGCTGCGTTCATGACGAGTGCGTCCGGCGCGTTGGATTTCGAGGTGCTCGCCGCCGAGCCGACGGACATCGGGCTGATCTGGTTACGCCAGCGCTCGCTGAGCTCGGCGCCGGGCGGAGTCGTCGCCGAGATTTCCCTCGACCACGAGTTCCTGATGAGCAGCGAGACGACCGACTCCGAGCGTGCGCTCGCATCGCACGGCATCGCGCTCCACGGGGGCACTGCACTGCGCGCGCTCGTCGGCGGGCTCGGGCTCGGCGCCACCGCCCACCAGCTGTTGCTCTCTGCGCGCGTCGCGAACGTGTGCGTCGTCGAGCTGCTCCAGCCGATCCTCGACTGGCACGCGCGTGGCCTCGTGCCGCTCGCGGCCGCGCTTCGGGCCGATGCGCGCTTCCGCGTCGAGCACGGTGACGTGTACCTGCGCCTGCTGGCGCCGCCGCGCGATCGCTACGAGCTCGTGCTGATCGACGTCGACCACTCGCCCGACGAACGCCTCGGCCCGACCAGCGCGTCGTTCTACGCGGCGGCGAGCCTCGCACGCGCCAAGCTTCACCTCGCTCCGCAGGGCGTGTTCGGCGTCTGGTCGTACGCCGAGAGCCCGCGCTTCGAGCAGGAGTTGCGTGCGGCATTCAGCGAGGTGCACGTCGAGCGCATTGCGTTCGAGAATGCACTCGACGGAGTGCGCGAGACGAACTGGCTGTACTTCGCGCGGGGGTAACGGGAGCCGCGCGCCTCGCCGATGAGCGCCAGGATGTTGCCGCCGGTCCCGCCCGCCGATCTCGCGCTCGCGCTCTGCCGCGTGTTCCTCGGCTGGAAGTTGCGCGAGGACTACGCCGCTCTCGTCGCGCTCGGCGAGGGCGCGCTGCGCATCGACCTGCTCGCGGGCGAGGCGTGGTGCGATGGCGAGCCGCTGCCGCCGCTGTTCATCGCGGGCGAGCTCGCGCGCGAGCTCGCGAAGCAATCCGGCGCTGCGGGCTTCGCGCTCGCGCAGCTCGACGCCGTGTTCGCGCCCAGCTCGGCGAGCGCACTCGGAGTGCGCCGCCCGCCGCTCGATCTCACCTGCCGCGTGACGCTGCGCGCCGACAGCGGCGCGACGTTCGCCGCCGAGGCGAACAACAGCGGGGACGTTTCATGAATTCATGAGTTGTTCGCCGCGACTTCTCGGGAACGCTGCAACGACTCACGTTTCATGGCACGCCCCGGTCTTCCTCAGCGCGCTCGTGCCGCCGCGGAAGTGGTAGGCGTCGAGGCCTTGCTTGCGCATCAGCTCGGCGAGGTGCGCGCTCTTGAGGCCGAACGCGCAGACCGCGACGTAGCGCTGCTCGCGCGAGAACGCGTGCAGCGCTTCGACCGCGCGCGCGAAGTCGAGCTGCACCGAGCCGGGCAGGCTCCATGCCTTGAACTCCTCGCGCGTTCTGAGATCGATCACCAGCGCGCCCGGCGGAACCGCCTCGATCGCGAGCTCGGGCAGCGCGCTCGCATCGGGGTCGGAGGCGCGCACGTCGATCACTTCGCGCGCTGCGACGGCGCGCGCGATCAGCGTCGCGTCGAGCTTCGCCTCTTCCGCCTCGACCGCGGCGAGGTTCGCGGCCGTCGCGGGCCGGCGCGGCACGAGCGCGCAGTATTCGGCGACGGTCGCGGAGATCGCGCCGGTTCCGATGCGGTGCGCGAGCGCGATGATCTCGTCCTTGTTCGCGCCGACCAGCGGGCGCAGGATCGGCAGCCGCGTCGCGGCGCTGATAGTCGCGAGATTCGCGAGCGTCTGCGACGAGACTTGCCCTAATGCCTCGCCCGTGACGAGCGCGGGGCACTTGAGCTCGTGCGCGAGCGAGTCGGCGGCGCGCAGCATCAAGCGCTTCAGGATCACCTGCCAATAGCGCGGCTCGGCGTTGGCTTGAAGATCGCTCGAGATGGCAGCGAAATCGACGGCGTGCAGACGCGGGTGCGTGCCGTAGGCCCAGCGCGTCGCGAGCGCGTGCATCACGCGCTGCGTGCCCGCGTGGTGCGTGCGGCCGCCGAGGTTGAAGAACGCGTACTCGAGCGCGAGAGCCCGCGCCGCATCAGCTGCCAGGCTGCGACCGCGGAGTCGAAGCCGCCGGAGACGAGCGCGAGCGCGCGGCCCTCGGTGCCGAGCGGGAGCCCGCCCTCGCCCGCGACGGTCTCGGTGAAATAATAAGCGCGGCCCTCATGTACCTCGACCGACGCCAGCACCTCGGGGTCGTCGAGATCGACGCGCAGCGCCGTCGCGCGCAGCCGTTCGCCGAGCGCGATTTGGATGTCGCGCGACCCGAAGCCGAGATCCTTCGGTTTGCCGATCATGCGCGCGCGCACGCCGAAGCGTTTCCCGCGCACCGTCTCGCCGAACACTTCGACGCCGCCGGCCACCACCTCGTCGAGCGTGCGGCCCGGCCTGCGCACGGCGACGGACACCGACTGGATGCCGAACACGCGCGCGAGCGCGCTCACGCCGCGCGGGTGCGCGAGCTCGACGATCACGCGGTCGTGCCGCCGCGTCAGCTTGTGCGCGACGCCCTCGCTGCGCAGCGCGTCACCCGCATTGCGCAGCAGCTGCGATACGAAGCGCCAACGCGTCTCGCGCGCCTTCGTCGAGATCTCGCCCGAGAAGCGCAGCAAGACCAGCGTCGTGTCGTCGGCGGAGGAGGGCATGAGGCGCGCGAACGTAGGAGCAACCGGAGGCGCGCGCCGCGAGGGCAGCCATGGCCCTTTGGGGTCTGACCCCAAAGGGCCATGGCGCGGCTAGCGTGCGCGTTCATGGCCGGACGCATCCACACGCACGTCGAAGGCAACCTCGCCTGGATCGTGATCGACCACCCCGAGCGGCGGAACGCGGTCTCCGCCGAGATGTGGTCCGCGCTCGCGGACGCCGCGGAGCAGCTCGACGCGAACCCGGCGGTGCGCGTGATCGTGCTGCGCGGCGCCGGCGAGCTGGCGTTCGTGTCGGGCGCGGACATCTCGGAATTCGAGTCGCGGCGCACCGGCGGCCCGGCGGCGCAGATCTACGAACAGGGCACCCAGCGCGCGTTCGGGACGCTCGGCGCCGTGAACAAGCCCGTGATCGCGATGATTCACGGCTTCTGCGTGGGCGGCGGCATGGCGACCGCGCTGGCCGCAGATCTCCGCTACTGCGCCGACGATGCCGTGTTCGCGATCCCCGCTGCCCGGCTTGGGCTCGGCTACCACGCGGGCGGAATCGACGCGCTGACCGCGCTCGTCGGCCCCTCCGTCGCCAAGGAGATTTTCTTTACGGCGCGGCGGTATCGAGCCGAAGATGCCGCTCGGCTCGGGCTCGTGAACGAGGTCTTCCCGAAGGCCGAGCTCGAGGCGCGGGTGCGCGAGATTGCCGGTCAGATCGCCGCCAACGCACCGCTCACGATCCGAAGCGTGAAGCGCATCTCGCGCGAGCTCTCCCGCGAGCCGGGCCAGCAGGATCGAGACGCGATCCGCGATTCGATCCAGCGCTGCTTCGACAGCGAGGACTACAAAGAGGGCGTGCGCGCCTTCCTCGAGAAGCGGCCTCCGAAATTCGACGGTCGCTGAGCCCTGTGGCCGAGCCGCCACAGTCGCCTAATTCGTGATCTATCTCACGGAAAGCCCCTTGCGGGCTTTGTGGCATCCCTTCATCTTACGCACCCGATTCATCCCGGCAGCGGCACTCTCAATCCAACCCCGCCGCAAGAATCGTCCGGGTTACCCAGGAGTTTCAGAAAGTCATGCGCGCAAAGAGTTTGTTGTGGACCTGCATCCTGCTCGCGTCGGTGTCGTTCGCCGGTGCTTGCAAGTCGACTGTCAAGCCGGCCGAAGCGCCCGCGAAGACGGAGTTCACCGACACCGGAGAGACGACTGCGCCGCGCGGTGAGGAACCCGTCGCGGGCCTCGAGGCCGTCTACTTCGACTACGACCAGTCGGTGATTCGCGACGACCAGCGCGCGACGCTCGGCAACAACGCGAACGCCATCAAGGGCATGAGCCTCAGCAAGGTCACGGTCGAAGGCCACTGCGACGAGCGCGGCAGCGACGAGTACAACCTCGCGCTCGGCGAGCGCCGCGCGAACGCGGTGAAGCAGTACCTCGTGGACAGCGGCGTGACGGCTTCGGTCGACACCGTCAGCTACGGCGAGTCGCGCCCCGCGGTGCAGGGCAGCGACGATTCGGCGTGGCGCATGAACCGCCGCGCGGAGTTCGTGAAGTAATTCACGCCTCGCTTCGCTCGAACTGAGCAGGCGCCGAGAGCAATCTCGGCGCCTGTTTCTTTTCAGCGCGAACTTCGGCGGTTCCGTCGGCGCGGTGCGCGAAACGCACTGCGTTCCCGTGTATCGTGGGGACCCGAATCCGAAGGAGACGCCCCATGCCCGTTCACGGTGGAAAACTCGCGGCGCGCGCGCTGAAGGCCGCCAAGGTCGAAGTGATCTTCACGCTTTCCGGCGGCCACATCATGCCGCTCTACGATGGCTGCCTCGACGAAGGCATCCGTGTGATAGACGTGCGCCACGAGCAGGCCGCCGTGCACGCCGCCGACGCTTGGGCACGCTGCAATCCGGGCAAGGTCGGCGTCGCAGCCGTTACGGCCGGCCCAGGTGTTACGGACGGCATCACCGGCATCGCGAACGCATGGCGTGCGAATTCGCCGATCCTGATTTTCGGCGGCCAAGGCCCGTTCGAGAACCTGCGCCGCGGCTCACTCCAGGAGATGGACCACCTCGGTGTAGTCCGCCCGATCACCAAGTACTGCGACGCCGTCTACCAGACCAAGCGCATCCCCGAGTACGTCGAGCTGGCGATTCGCCACGCCGTCTCGGGCATTCCCGGCCCGGCCTACCTCGAGATCCCGATGGACGTGTTCATGGGCCAGGTCGAGTGGGCCGATGCTCCGGTGCCGCGCATCAAGACGGACGCGCCGCGGCTCTCGCCCGATCGCGTCGAGGTGCGCGCCGCGCTCGAGATCCTCGCAAACGCGAAGCGGCCGATGGTGATGGCCGGGACGTCGGTGAAATGGTCGCGCGCGAGCGCGGAGCTGAATCGCTTCCTCAGTGAGACGCACATCCCGGCGTTCACGAACGGCATGGGGCGCGGCACGGTTCCGCCGACCTCGCCCGAGTTCGGCAACCGCTCGCGTCGCGACGCGCTCAAGCAATCCGACTGCGTGATCCTCGCCGGCACGCTGCTCGATTTCCGGCTCGCCTTCGGCAAGACGATTCCCGCCGATGCGAAGATCATCCAGCTCGAGATGGATGCGACGTTGATCGGGCAGAATCGCCAAAGCGACGTCGGCCTGGTCGGCAATCTCGCGTGCAGCTTCGACTTGTTACTGGAGGAGATGAAGAACCAAGGCGTGCGGCTCGATTTCTCCGCGTGGCGCGACGAGCTGAGGGCGATCGAAGTGAAGGAAGCGGCGAAAGTCGAGGCGGCGCTGAATTCGAACGAGACGCCGATCGACCCGCAGCGCTTGTGCCGCGAGGTGCGCGACTGGCTCGAGACGCTCGAGAGTCCGATCGTGATCGGCGACGGCGGCGACATCGTCGCGACCGCGGCGAAGATCCTGCCGGTGAAGAGTGAAGGCGCGTGGATGGACCCCGGCCCGCTCGGCACGCTCGGCGTCGGCGCGCCGTTCGCGCTCGCCGCGCAGCTCGCGCATCCGAACAAGCGCGTCGTGATCGTGTATGGCGACGGCTCGTTCGGCCTGAACGGCTTCGAGTTCGAGACGGCCGTGCGCCACAAGCTGCCGATCATCGGCATCATCGGAAACGACGCCGCGTGGGGCCAGATGATGCGGCCGCAGGGCAGCATCTACGGCTGGGATCGCCTCGCGGCGACCGAGCTCGCCTACACGCACTACGAGAAGGTGGTGGAGGCGTTCGGCGGCCACGGCGAGTTCGTCGAGCGCCCCGAGCAGATCCGTCCCGCGCTCGAGCGCGCCGCGGCCTCGGGGAAACCCGCGCTGGTCAACGTGATCATCCGCCAGGATCGTGCGTACAAGGGCGGGATTTACGTCTAGGCAGCGACGAGTTGCGGGCGCCGCCGCGGGTCGCACTGATGGGATCTCCGATCGACGCTCCTGAGTCGCAGCGCCTCGTGCGCACCGAGACGACGCCCGAGGCACTCGGCATCGCGGCGGGTGCGCTCGCGCGCTTCGCGGCGCGGCTCGGCCCGCTCGCGATCGTCGATCTCGAGACGACCGGGCTCGCGGTGGAAGACGGCGCGGAGATGCTCGAGTTCGGCGCCGTGCTCGTGGATCCGGGTGAGGAGCGAGTGATTACGCTCTCGAGCCTCGTGAAGCCTCGAGGCGCGGTGCCGCGCCCGGTGAGGCGGCTCACCGGCATCGAGGATTCGGACCTCGCGGGCGCGCCCCCGCTCGAGGCACTGCGTGACGAGATTCGTGCCGCGCTGCTCGGCCGGCGCGTGATCGCGCACAATGCGAGCTTCGAGCGAGCCTTCCTGTCGCACTACGTCGAGCCCGCGCTCGCTGAGGTCGAGTTCCTCGACACGCTCGACTTGCTCGCGCTCACGCATCCCGACGCGCCCGATCTGCGGCTGGAGTCGTTCACGCGCATGCTGTTCGGCAGCGAGGAGCGGCACCGCGCGCTCGACGACGCGCTCGATACCGCGCGCGTGATCGCGGCCGCGGGCGAGGGCGCGCGCGCGGGCCGCGCGCGCTATTCGGTGGCGCACGAGGCGCTCGAAGCGTTCGCGCCGGATTCGCCTTGGCTCGCGCTGCTCGAGAAGCCCGAGGCGGCGCTCGAGGCGCGGCTTCTGCCCGCTTACGTCGCGATCGGCGAGACCGAGGAGCCGCCCGTCGCGTTCGGCGAGGACGCGATCGCGGAGGCGCTCGGCGACGCCGCTCGCGGGCTCCGGCACTTCGATCGCTTTCGCGTGCGCGCCGGGCAGATCGAGCTCGCGCGGCGCTTCGCGCAGAACCTCGAACGCGAAGAGTTGTTACTGGCGGAAGGTGGAACGGGCGTCGGAAAATCGCTTGCGTATCTCTCCGCGACGATCCCGTTCGCGATGACGCGCGAGGGCGCAGCGCCGATCGTGATCTCGACGCGCACCAAGCTGCTGCAAGATCAGCTCGTCGAGAAGGACATTCCCGCGGCTGCGCGCATGCTCGGCTACCCGGAGTTGCGCGCCGTCTCGATCAAGGGCCGTGCGAACTACGCGTGCGCGCGGCGGCTCGGGCAGGTGCTCTCCGAAGGCGGCGACCCGCAAATGTTCGCGGAAGACCGCCTCGCCTACGCAGTGCTCGAGGCCTGCGCGCGCACACGTCCGCACGGCGAGATCGCGAGCGTTCCCGCTGCGCTGCTGCGCCGCTATCCCGCGCTGCGCGATCTGCTGCGCCGCTCGGTCGCGGCGCGCGCCGAGCAGTGCTCGCGCGAGCAGTGCGCGAAGGAGCGCGATTGTCCGCTGGGTCGCCGCCGCGCCGCGCTCGCGAAGGCGCACCTGATCGTCGCGAACCACGATTTGTTATTGCGTTGGCCGCCCGATTACCCCGCCTTCGCGCACGCGATCGCGGACGAAGCGCACGAGCTCGCGGGCGTGGTCGACGAGGTGCTCGCACTCGGCGTCTCGCCGGCCGCGTTGCTCGAGCGCTTCGACGATTTGTTCGGGCGCCCGCCGAGCCCGCAGCGCGCGCGCGGCGATGCTTTGCTGCCGCCGAAGGAGCGCCGCGCCCTCGATGCGGATTCGCGCGCGTGGCGTCGCGAGCTCGCGGCAGAGCTCGGCGCGCTCGGTCGCGCAGTCTCCGAGCACGCCGGCGAGTACGGCGACGTGCAGTTGCCCGTGCGCGAGGGCGCGGATGCCGCCGCCGCCGCGGGCATCGCGCGCCACATCGCCGATCTGCTCGATGCGGTCGCCGACAAGGTGCCCGAGTTGCCCGAGCCCGCGGTGCAGCGCGCCGCCGAAGATTTGCGCGAGCAGGCGCACGGGCTGCGCACCGCGTTCGACGACGCGCCGGAGCACGTCGCGATGTTCGAGAACGTGGTCGCGCCGTTCGACGGCTGGCGGCTCGTGGTGCGGCCCGTTTCTCCAGCGAAGGAATTTCACGAGCGCTTCCTCGCGCAGCTCCGTTCGTTCGCGGCCGTGTCCGCGAGCCTGTTCGTGAAGGGCGATGCGTTCGCCGCGACCGGCGAGCTCGAGCTCGAAGAGCGCTCTGCGGAGCGCGCGCAGCGCATCTCGGTGCCGAGTCCGTTCAATTATCAGGATCACATGCGCGTGGTCGCGCTGCGCGGCGGCGGAGACGAGCTGGTGCGCCAGACCAGCGACGTGATCGAGCTGCTCGCACGCGAGCTCGGCGGCCGCACGCTCGGGCTCTTCACGAGCCTGCGACGCATGAACGACGTCGCGGACGAGCTGTCGTCGCGCTTGCGCGACGACGGCATCGAAGTGATTACGCCGCGGCGCGACGCCGACGACCCGACCGCGCTGATCACGCGCTTCGCGAATGGCGGCAGCGTGCTGCTCGGCGCGCGGCGCTTCTGGCAGGGCATCGACATTCCCGGCGATGCGCTGCAAGCGGTGGTGATCGAGAAGCTGCCGTTCGAGGTACCGACCGAGCTGCGCAAGCGCCGTGAGCAGCGCCTCTACGAACGCGGCCTCTCGCCGTTCGATCGCGCGACGATGGGCAAGATGCTGCTCCACCTCAAACAGATGGTCGGGCGCCTGATCCGCACCGAGCAAGACCGCGGCATCGTCGTGATCGTCGAAGGCCGCACCGACAAGCGCTACTTCCGGCGCCTTTCCGAGGCGTTGCCGGACGGCTGCTCGGTGCGCGTCGCGCGCTTCGCAGATCTGCCGGGCCTGCTCGAAGAAGTCGGAATCGGTGGCTCGGGGCGGCGGTGATATCGTCGCCGCGGCTCCCTCGGAGGTCCCCGCGATGACCGATCTCTCAGGCCGCACCGCGGTCGTCACCGGCGCCGGCACCGGCATCGGGCGCGCGATCGCGCTGCGGCTTTCGGCGTGCGGGGCGGCGGTTGCGTTGCTCGGGCGCACGCGCGCGACGCTCGAGGCGGTCGCCGGCGAAGCGAAGGGCGAGACGCGCGTGATCGCGTGCGACGTGCAGGAGCGCGCCGCGGTCGACGCCGCGTTCGTCGACGCGGTGAACGCCTTCGGGCTACTCCACATCGTGGTCGCGAACGCGGGCATCGGCGGCCCGAACGATCTCGGCGCCGGCGATCGCTGGGACGCCATCGTTCGCACCAATCTCGACGGCGCCTACTTCACTCTGCGCGCCTTCGAGGCACGGCTCGCGCCTGGGCCGGCCGCCAAGCACGCGATCGTGATCAGCTCCTGCGTCGCGCGCTTCGGCGTGCCGGGCATCTCGGCGTACAGCGCGGCCAAGGCGGGGCAACTCGGGCTCGTGCGCTCGCTCGCGGTGGAGCTCGCGCCGAAGCGGGTGCTCGTGAACGCGATCTGCCCGGGCTGGGTCGAGACGCAGATGGCCGTCGACCGCATGACCGAGATCGGCGAGGGCATGGGCAAGGCCTACCCCGAGACGAAGCGCGAGCTGCTCGCTGGCGTTCCGCTCCAGCGCATCAGCGAGCCCGACGAGATCGCAGGCTTGGTCGAGTTCTTGTGCGGGCCCGCCGGCGCCTCGTTCACGGGTCAGGCCTTCGATCCGAACAACGGCGCGTGGATGGGCTAGGGACGGGTCGCCTGCGGGCTGGCGAGCCGAGCTGCGCGCCTCCGCCTCACGGGTCGAACGAAATCCCAAGAAAGCACGGGCCTCTTCGCCTATCGTCGAGTGCGCTCCAGGCGTGCGGCAGCTGGCTTGCTCGCCCGGGCCAAACTGATTGACACGCGAGTCGCCTCGGCAATTCTCCCGTCCCTTCGCGCCTGACTTCGAGTCAAAATACTCGGAGGCGGTGCAAACGGGAGGTGCCGGCGCGATCGCGCGAAGGGCACATGCGGAGGAAGCGATGAGCGGAAGATTCTCCGCCGACGATTGGGGTGTGATCCTCGGCGGCTCGAGCGGTTTCGGTCTCGCGACCGCGCAGAAACTCGCTTCGCACGGCATGAACCTGTGCATCGTGCACCGCGACCGGCGCGGCTCGATGAAACGCAACGAGCCCCAGTTAGAGAAACAGCGCGCCAGCGGCGGGAAGCATATTATAGAGA